>JALTWL010000302.1:0-3887 GCA_027047045.1 Micavibrio sp. | reverse complement strand
GAAGATACAACAACAACAGAAGATACAACAACAACAGAAGATACAACAACAACAGAAGATACAACAACAACAGAAGATACAACAACAACAGAAGATACAACAACAACAACTGAAGATGTGTTGACTGTAGAGTTAGATCCAGATAATCCAGAAGGTGTAGATATAGCTAAAGGAGCAGATGGTGTATTAGTTATGAAATTTGATCTTACAGCAGGTAGTAATGATGTGTCTGTTACAGAATTTAATTTTGAAAGATTAGGTTTTGGAGGAGATGCGGCTGAGAAGTTAGCAGTATATGTAGATGGCAAAAGAGTTACAAAAGCAAAAAGTGCTAATAATGATGATGAATTTAATGTAACTGTTTCTCCATCATTAGTTATACCAGCTGGGACAACTAGTGTGGTAGAAGTAAGAGTAGATACATCAACTACTAGGGTAGGTGAATTTTACATAAAGTTGAAAGATATTAAAGCATCTACTACAGTAGAGGGATTACCTATTGAGTCTAATACTTTTGAAGTTAAAAGTAAAGACGCAACTCAATTGGAAATTAAAGAAGGGAATGTGTCTACGCAAGTTACGTTATGAGAAGTGCAAGCTGATTTGACAGAATTTAATTTGAAAAATATAGGAAATGTAAACAATTCTGATGTGATAGTACATTCTATAACATTAAAAGAAATAGGTACTGTAGATCATGAAGAGGATATAATTAATTATGGATTGTATTATAAAGGTCAGAGAATAGCAGATGGTGTAGTAAGTTCTAAATATATTACTTTCAAATTAAATGAACCAATAGTTATAAAAGATGATAAAACAGAAACTTTTAGAGTAAAGTGAGATATTGTAGGTTGAGCTGGTAAAACAATTGATTTTGAATTAGATACGGACGGAGATATTATAGCATCAGCTACTAAATATTTTGGAGTAAATGTTATTGATAAATATAATCCAGATAAACTTACTATAGAAGCTGGTGAGGTTACATTATATGCTATAGATGCTGAACAAGATAAAGTAAGAGATGATACAGATAATGTTAAATTAGGTACTTTGAAAGTAGTAAATGTTGCAGGAAAAGATTTGAATTTGAAGAATTTAGGTGTTGTTATTAATGTAGATAATACTTCAAATACAGGGCTTATTTTAGAAAATGTAGAGGCAGTTATAAATGGTACATCTTATGATTTGTGTGATGAAGTAAGCGGAACTGGTGATACAGTATGTAGTGATACTAATATAGATGTATTGTTACCTCAAGGAACAACTATGATTGATTTTGTAGCTGATACAGCTGATGATTTGAGTGATGGTACTACTATTAAATTATCATTAGATGCTACAAGTGGTTCATTATTGTATATAGAAGAAATGGAAGATGATACTCAAGTTACAGATATAGCACCTTCTAGTTTGACATGGGATGATATAGAGATTAAGCAACCAAAAGCTACATTGTCTAAAGTTCCATTAGCTGATGTAACAGTTGTAAAATGAACAGAAAATATAATTGCATTACAATATGAAGTAGAAGCGAATGAAGTTTCTCCATTGTATATAGATAAAGTGAAAGTAGATATTAAAGTATATTCTGGTTCTAGTGATATTACATCTTCTGTAGATCTTAAAGATTATATTTCAGAAATAGTTCTTTATAAAGACTCTATTTCTGATTCTAATAAGTTAGATTCAGTAGCTGGTACAAGATTAGATTCTACTACAACATTTGATGGATTTGAAGTAGAAGTTCCAGCAGATAATACTCAAACATTTGTAGTAGCTGTATCTATTGTAGATGCTGATACAGTTATAAATAAGACTATTAAAGTAGGTTATAATAGTATGGAGATAGATGATGATCAAAATGATCCAGTAACTACAGGTGGCACTGTAGGGTTCGGTAGAGCTATAAATGTTAAAGATTCAGGTACAATTGTTGTTAATCTTACTGGCTCTGTAGATAATGTTGAGAATGAAATTGATAAAGTTATTTTAGCTGGTACTGAACAAGATGTATTTTCATTGGATGTTAAAAGTTTGAATGAAGATGTTGAAGTAGAGAAATTTAAATTGTACTTTACTGGTGCTGGTGATTTAACAGGTGCTGAAAATTTGAGAGATACAATTAAGGAAGTTAAAGTTACATTAAATGGAAAAACAGTAATAGCTAGTGTATCAGATATTACTCCTTATACATGATATATAGAAGTATTGTTTGATAATTTAACAGATTTTGTAGTTCCTACTGCTGGTGATAAATTGGTAGTAACAGTTAGTACAAATAATATAGGATATGAACAAATTGGTAAACCTGTTAGTGGTATAAAAGTATCAGGATTATATATTAATAAAAATGATACTAAAGGTTTAGAATCTAATGAAAAGTTAGAAACTGATATTAATGTTGATACTACTTCAATAGCAAAAGAATTTGATGTAGTTCCAATGATTGTTACACCAAGTATAGTAGATACATTTGGTACTGATGATATAAATGCTACAATTAAATTGGCTATAGACGCTGGTAATAACACAGATAAAGATGATGGTTCTCAATTAGTAGCTAATTTGTCTGGTATTAAATTAGATATAACTTCATTGACATCTACTGGTACATATACAGTATTTAATGGAAATGGGGATGTTATAGCTACAGGTGATATAACAACTGCTGGTACTTTAACTATAAATATTTCTACTCCAGATCCTATTTCTCAAGGTGAAAATTATAGAATTGAAGTTACAGCAGAAGCGTCTTATAGATTAGCAAAAGATGGTATTATATATGAAGTTGATGGGAATGTATATAATATCAAATTACAGGATACTTTAGATATGGGTCAATATGCAAGATCTAATTAAAAGAGAAAGATCTGATATTAGATTAAGAAACACCTGCCTAAGGCAGGTGTTTCTTTTTTTTTTATGGATGTTTTGATAGCTTTGGTGTTGAGTGAGTAATTCCAGATCTTTTGGTCTGGATTTTTAATTTTTTGATTCTTAATTAATTTAATTTCTTAAATAATATCAAAATGATTGTGACATTTACTATAAGAATAAATGAGTCTGTTAAAAAATAACTACAATATAAAAAGCAGAGGAAATTATAGATAGTTTTTAAAACAGTTTATAAATCTTGTATTAATATCAACTTTACAATCAAAATAAGTTTATTTTGAGATTTGAGGAAAATGAAGATGATATTTTTAGTGAAGAAACTCAAAAAGTTTATCAACAAGCTATTAAAGAATTTGAAATGAGGAAATACTAGTTATATTAAGTACATAATAGATGACAGATAAATTTATTTATACCAAATATATAATCTATCAGAATTATAAAAAATCCACGAAAGCCATAAATATCATCATATAAGAGTTATAATACTTATAAGCCAAAAACCTTTGTCTATACTTAAATTGTAAATAAAGTGTAAAGATATTCCAAATAATATACTTAATATAGAGAATATAACAAAATATCCTTTGATAAATCAGATTAAATGTCATAAGCCAATATTTCATGTAAATATACTATGTAGTATAAATCATAATAATCATCTAGTTATTGTTAATCATATTAATCATATAATAATGTTTTCTGTAGTTGATGTTTGAAAAAAATAGTAAAGATACACGATATTTTCTATAAATCAAAATCATAATGCACTTAATATAGAAAATATTAATATATCATTATCTATTATTTTGTATTTACAAAATATACTAACTCATATCATAAATTTTATGAACTCTTCGCTCAAAGCTACAAAAACAAAATATTTTATATTTTCAGATATATTTAATTTTAAAGTAATATATGATAATATTAAAAATATTATACTAAAAATAATTCGTATTTTAAAAAATATAATTGTTTTAAAT
>JALTWL010000301.1 GCA_027047045.1 Micavibrio sp. | reverse complement strand
ATGCTTGCTTGTGCTAGGATTGGTGCGGTACATTCGGTTGTATTTGGCGGATTTTCTCCACAATCTTTAAAAGATAGAATTTTGGATTGCGAATCAGATGTTTTAATTACCGCTGATTTTGGCATTCGTGGAGGCAAAAAAATTCCCCTAAAAAATAATGCTGACCTTGCGCTTGCGGATTGTCCAGATGTGCATACAGTTATAGTTCTAAAAAGAACTGGTGATGAGATAAATTGGGTTGATGGGCGCGATATTTGGTATCATGAAATATGCTCTAAGCAGTCAAATGATTGTCCTTGTGAGGAGATGGGGGCAGAAGACCCACTATTTATTCTTTATACTTCTGGCTCTACAGGTAAGCCAAAAGGGGTTCTTCATACAACGGGAGGTTATATGGTCTATGCCTCTATGACACATGAATATATATTTGACTATCACAAAGGCGATATTTATTGGTGCACTGCAGATGTTGGTTGGGTAACTGGGCATAGCTATATTGTTTATGGTCCGCTTGCCAATGGTGCGACATCTCTTGTGTTTGAAGGTGTACCAAATTACCCAGATTGGAGTCGTTTTTGGCAAGTAGTTGATAAGCACCAAGTAAATATTTTTTATACAGCGCCAACTGCTATTCGCTCTTTGCTGAAGGAGGGCGATGAATATGTGAAGGCAACTTCTAGAAAAAGTCTTAGAATTTTAGGCTCAGTTGGAGAGCCAATAAATGAGGAGGCTTGGCTTTGGTATTATGATATTGTAGGCGAGGGGCGTTGTCCGATAGTTGATACTTGGTGGCAAACTGAAACGGGTGGGATTTTAATCTCACCACTTCCAGGCGCAACTGACCTTAAGCCCGCCTATGCCTCGCAGCCATTTTTTGGTGTAAAGCCCGCCCTTGTTGATAGTGATGGCAATATAATTGAGGAAACAGAAGCAGAGGGCAATTTAGTTATGTTAGACAGCTGGCCTGGACAAATGCGAACAGTCTACAAAGACCATGCGCGTTTTGTACAAACTTATTTTTCTACATTTAAGGGTATGTATTTCACAGGTGATGGCGCAAAGCGTGATAAGGACGGTTATTATAGAATAACTGGGCGTGTTGATGATGTAATTAATGTATCTGGGCATAGATTTGGTACAGCTGAAATTGAAGAAGCCCTTAATGCTCATTCTAAAATTGCAGAATCTGCAGTTGTTGGCTATCCTCACGATATTAAGGGGCAGGGAATTTATGCTTACGTTATTTTAGTAAATGGAGCAGAGCCAAGTGAGGAGCTAAGACAAGAGCTAATTACTTGGGTTAGAAAAGAAATAGGTCCAATCGCAAGCCCAGATGTTATACAATGGGTATCAGGCCTTCCAAAAACAAGGTCCGGTAAAATTATGCGTCGCATACTTCGCAAAGTTGCTGAAGGCGCACATGACCAGTTAGGCGATACATCTACCTTGGCAGAACCTGCAATAGTTGAAGAGCTTGTAGCGGGTCATCTTAACTTGATGGGTAATGTTGCGGCTTAAAAAAATTAGACAATAAAAAACCGAGATGCTTTTTTATTTAGCATCTCGGTTTTTTTACACCCCCAATAAAATCAATGACAATCTACCGTTTGTCCATTTTATTGCACTCATGACTGTAATTAAAACATCAAAAAGTTATTATTTTCTTAAAAAAAAATGTTATTTTAGCTTTTATGATAAAAAAAATAAAAAATTCTATTAAAAATGGGCTAGCTGTTATTAAAAAATTTAAAAATAACAGCTCTGAGCGTGCAGGCGTTTATCAAATGCAGGACGCAGGTGGTAAAGTGCTTTATGTTGGCAAAGCAAAAAATCTAAAAAAGAGAATAGCAAATTACACTCATATAGAAAAACAACCTATTCGCCTACAGCGTATGATTGCGCAAACCGCTACAATGAAAATAATAGAAACTGCAACTGAGGCAGAGGCGCTATTACTTGAAACTAATCTAATTAAAAAGCTAAAGCCAAAATACAATATTTTAATGCGCGATGATAAATCATTTCCTCATATCGCAATTACAAGCAGTGATGATTTTCCAAGACTTCTAAAACACAGAGGCAAAAAACAAAAAAAATATAAATATTTTGGTCCCTTTGCCTCAGCTGGTGATGTAAATAGAACTATTGCAATCTTGCAAAAAACCTTTCAGCTTAGAGATTGTAATAAAAATGTCTTTAAAAGCAGAACAAGACCTTGTTTGCAATATCAAATAAAAAGATGTACTGCGCCTTGTGTTGGCTTTGTAACAAAAGATGAATATTTAAAACAAGTTAAAATGGCGGTTGATTTTTTAAGTGGCAAAACATCAGACATACAAAAAATATTTGCAAAAAAAATGCAAGAGGCAAGCAACAAAGAAGAATTTGAAAAGGCCGCTATTTATAGAGATAAAATAAAAACTCTAACTTCTGTACAATCATATAGAAATATTGCGGGTGATATTTGGGGCAATGCTGATATACATGTAATTGCAATGAAAGAGGGAAAAAGCTGTATTTTATCACTATTTTATAGAGGCGGTAATTATTACGGCAACTATGCAAGCTTTCCAAAACATGATAAAGCTGAAATGCCAACAAAGATTATGGAGGCGTTTATAGTACAATTTTATGCTAATAATCCACCTCCTAAAAATATTTATATAAATGAAGATATAGAAAATAAAAATCTAATTACAGAGGCTTGGCAACAAAGTTGGGATAGTAATTTTAAGATAATATTCCCAAAACGGGGACGTAAAAAAGAAAGCTTAAAACAAGCAAAACAACAAGTAATCGCAAAGTTAGAAAAATCTATTACAGATAAAAAATTACAAAAACAACTACTAGCTGAGCTGGCAAAATTACTAAATATAGGCAAAAAACTAACAAGAATAGAAGTATATGACAACAGCCACATATCTGGAAGCAATGCAGTTGGCGCTATGATTGTTGCAACAGAGGCTGGTTTTTTGAAGCCTGCATATAGAAAATTCAATATGGAAGGGCATGGTGGAGATGACTATTCAATGATGGCGGAAATGCTAACAAGGCGCTTTAAAAGAGCAAAGGAAGAAAACAACTTCCCAGATTTAATTATACTAGATGGCGGTAAAGGGCAGTTGCAAATAGGGCTTAAAGTTTTAAAAGAGTTAAAAATAGATAAAATACCAATAATTGCCGTTGCCAAAGGCATTAAAAGAAACGCAGGTGAAGAAAAAATTTTTGTTCCAAATAGGACAAAGCCTATAATTCTTGCAAAAGATGATAGTCTTTTACATTTTATACAGAGGCTTAGAGATGAATCACATAGATTTGTAATTGGTTCTCACAGGATTAGAAGAAAAAAGAAAAGTTACGAATCACCCC
Source organism: Micavibrio sp. (assembly GCA_027047045.1). GTDB lineage: Bacteria > Pseudomonadota > Alphaproteobacteria > Micavibrionales > CSBR16-224 > JAJFGX01. The sequence continues at coordinate 30,493 of JALTWL010000301.1, read as the reverse complement.
TTGATGAAATTACAGGAATTGGGCAAGTTAGAAAACAACGATTACTTAGACATTTTGGCTCTAGTCGAGCAATAGCAGAGGCAAATATTGCTGATTTAAAAGCAGTTAAGGGAATATCTGCTGATATCGCGAAAAAAATATATGATTATTTTCATTAAATAAAGCTTGTATTTAATATTTTGATTATAATAATGGAGCTTTAACTAAATTTTGAAGAAATATATAAAATTATGCTAACACAAATCCCAAATCTTTTGACTATATTTAGAATAATTGCCGTTCCACTTATAGTTATTTTATTTTATATAGGCAGTGAAGTTGCTATTTGGTCTGCAGTTGTAATTTTTGCCTTGGCTGGGGCAAGCGATTTTTTTGATGGCTATTTAGCTAGATATTTAGAACAAACATCTGCTTTTGGTAAATTTTTAGACCCAATCGCAGATAAGCTAATTGTGGTTGTATCTTTGGTTTTGGTAATTGCTTTTGAACATTTACAGGGCTATTGGGTGCTTGCTGCACTTATAATTATTATCAGAGAAATTATGGTATCTGGGCTTAGAGAATTTTTAGGTCCATATAATGTGCAAGTTCCAGTGACTAAACTTGCAAAATGGAAAACAACAATTCAAATGTTATTCATTGGCTTTATAATGGCGGGTGAATATGGACCAAAACTTGTGCCTTTTGCCGTTGAAATAGGCAATTGGGGGTTGGTTGCAGCGGCTATAATTACTGTTATTACTGGTTGGGAATATATGAAAGGTGGTTACGCCACCGTTCAAAAATTAGATAAGTAGCGAAACCCTATCATATCTATATATCAATCAATTATATTGCAAGCCCACGCTTTTTACTTGGGAATGGAACGACAACTCCACCAGTTTTTTGAGATATATCTAAATTTTGAGAGTTGTTAATTTTATTTTCACGTTTTGTATCTAATAGACCAAAGCTTTGTTTTACCATACCAAAATTTATATCAATAATACGGCTATAAAAAACTGCAAAACTAAGCTCAACCAAAGCAGGGTCAGTTGGTGATTGTTCTTTGCCATCTATTTCTATATGGACTATACGGAAAATATCTCCACCTCCCATGCGACAAGCATTTATTTGCATGGTTTCTTCATAAAGTTTATGTTCTACGCCCTCATCATCTATATAATCTTTACGAGCGTGATATAAGTTAGCAGTGAAAAGACGGCCACCATCTTCTAATCTTATTTCCCCATGCCCACCAATGCGTGTATTATTTTCATCATTATAGTAATAGAGCATTTCTTCACGCTCTGGAAAGTCTGGAATACCAAGTTTTTTTGAAAGTTCCTCTAAAGTATAATCCATGATTTAAATAACCCCTCTATATTATATATTATTATTTATTATTGTTTTTGTATCATCATTTAAGCATTATAATAACTTAAGAATCTTATTAAAAAGTTAATGATTACGGAAAAAGATGAAAGATAAATATTCCAGTAAAAATCCAAGAGGCCAACAAAGGAAAAAACATGTAAAAACAGCTAAAAGACGCTCTGCTGCCTCTACGCGCTGGCTTAAAAGACAGTTAAACGACCCATATGTGGCAGAGGCTAAAAAACTAGGCTACAATAGTAGGGCAGCTTTTAAAATTTTACAGTTAGATGAGGCAGTTGGGCTATTTAAAATAGGGGACAAAGTAGTTGATTTGGGCGCTGCTCCTGGTGGTTGGACACAAGTTGCAATTGAAAAGATAAAACCAAATGAAACAGAAGGAAAGGTGGTTGCAATAGACTATTTAGAAATGCCAAATATTGAAGGCGCAACTATTTTACAAAAAGACTTTACTGATGATGATGCTGAAGAAATATTAAAAAAGGCGCTAGGTGGAAAAGCAAATTTGGTTATGAGCGATATGGCACCGCCAACTATTGGGCATAAAAAGACTGACCATTTACGTATAGTTGGTCTAGTTGAAATGGCTTATGTCTTTGCTATAGATGTGCTAGAAAAAGATGGGATATTCTTGGCTAAATTATTTCAAGGTGGCGCAGAAAAAAGCTTGCTTGAGCAAATGAAAAAAGATTTTCAAAAAGTAAAACATATAAAGCCTGATGCAAGCAGAAAAGATTCTTCGGAAATCTATGTTGTAGCTATTGGATTTCGGGGGTAGTATATTCAATAGTGGATTTAAATTTTTATATAAAGTGGGAGTAACAATAAAATGATGAATGAATTTATACCGCCAGCAGCATTTACTTTTGATGATGTTCTTCTAGTACCACAACTATCAGAAGTACAACCATCAGATGTTTGTGTTAAAACACGCCTTACCAAAGAAATTGAACTTAATATTCCTCTTATATCGGCAGCAATGGATACAGTTACAACAAGCAACATGGCAATTGCCATGGCACAAGCTGGCGGTATTGGAGTTATTCATAAAAATATGCCAATTGGCAAACAAGTTGAAGAAATTAGACGAGTGAAAAGATTCGTATCTGGTATGGTAACTGACCCAATTACGGTTGCTCCAGAAACTAGTCTGGCCGAAGTTTTAGATTTAATGAAAGGATATTCAATTTCTGGAATACCTGTAATTGACAGCAAATCTCAAAAGGTGGTCGGTATTATCACTAACCGTGATGTACGCTTTGTTGAAGATAGTAGCGAGGCTTTAGTTAAAGACTTTATGACGCATGAAAATCTTATAACGGTTAGACCAAATGTTGAACGTGCTGAGGTTAAAAGACTGCTACATGAACATAGAATAGAACGTTTAATCGTTGTTGATGATATGGGGCGGTGTGCTGGGCTGATTACTGTTAAAGATATAGAAAAAGCTATATTAAACCCAAATGCAAACAAAGATAGTGAGGGTAGACTTAGAGTTGCAGCAGCCGTTGGTGTTGGCAAGGACGGAGTGGACAGGGCTATGGCAATGGCAGATGCTGGGCTTGACCTTGTTGTGGTTGACACAGCGCATGGTCATTCAAAGGCCGTGTTGGACACTGTATCTGAAATAAGACAGCTTCGCTCTAATAATATTCAAGTACTGGCTGGCAATGTTGCAACAGCTGATGGGGCGTCAGCCTTAATTGATGCGGGGGCTGATGCAATTAAGGTTGGCATTGGGCCTGGCTCTATTTGTACAACTAGAATAGTCGCAGGAGTTGGAATACCACAGCTAAGCGCCATTAAAGAAGTAGCTTTTGCTTGCCAAACACGTGATATTCCAGTTGTTGCCGATGGTGGTATTAAATATTCTGGCGATATTGCAAAAGCAATAGGCGCGGGGGCAAATGTGGTTATGGTTGGCTCTCTTTTAGCAGGTACAGATGAAGCACCGGGTGATATTATCTACTATCAAGGTCGTTCTTACAAAAGCTATCGCGGTATGGGGTCTTTGGGGGCTATGGTTGACGGCTCTGCGGATAGATACGGGCAAGATAGTAATATACAAGCGGGCAAACTTGTACCAGAAGGCGTTGAAGGACGCGTTCCTTATAAGGGGCCTGTTGCAAATATTTTATATCAATTGGTGGGAGGCCTTCGCTCTGCTATGGGATATACAGGCTCAGCAGATATAGATACTCTTAGAAATACAGCAAAATTTGTGGCAATTACCCATTCAGGTGTAAACGAAAGCCATGTCCATAATGTTCATATAACCAGAGAGGCTCCTAATTATAGAACTATTAAATAATATTGAATTTTCTAAATTAACTCTTACTTGCTATGAAGAAAAATTTTGCATTTGAACTCAGAGTAATTAGAAATTGTTGTAATCCCAAACAAGAAAAAATTCCAAATTAAAAATGGTTGCTATTATATATTTTATTTTTAGATATTTTTTTGTATAATCATTATTATTTTGAAATTTATCAGTAGCTATGGAGGCTGTATAAGTTATGGATTTTATAGTTTTATTTTTGCTTTTACTTGCAGTTATATCCTTAGCAGCGTTTATATTTTTTCAGCCAGACTACCCGAATAAGCGGGCAATTAGCGTCTATAATATTACAATGATTACTATAAATGTTTTTATTACCTTGATGTTTTTTTTATATATGAAATTTAACTACCAAGGTACAATAGATGATGAATGGTGGCTATTTATGGCACTTTGTGGCTCATTTATATTATTTGCGGTAATATCAATAGTCACTCTTTTAGTTAGGAATTTTTACTTATTTAGAAGTTCATCACAAAATTTTTATAAACGTGGGCGTTGGTAGATGCTAAAAAAAATGGCAGAAAATAGTGTAGCAATAAATACTGCCGCTATTTTTCTTAAGACAGGCTGTGTTGCAATAGCTGAGGATAGGGACAAATATTTCACACTTACTTCTGGTAAAAAAAGCCCTGTATATGTGGATTGCCGACGTTTAATATCTTATCCAGAAGAAAGAAAAAAGATAATATTTTATAGTGTTGAATATATTAAAAACTCTATTGATTTGGATAAAATAGATTTTATTGCAGGCGGGGAAACTGCAGGGATACCATATGCCGCATGGATAGCAGATTTAACTGACAAAGCAATGATATATATAAGAAAAAAGCCTAAATCTTTTGGTAAAACGGCTCAAATAGAAGGAGATTTTTTTAAAGAAAAATCATCTCCAAATGTGCTTTTGGTTGAAGATATGGCAACCGATGGGGGCAGTAAGATTCTATTTACTGAGGCAATTAGAAAAGCAGGTGGCAAGATAGAGCATGTATTTTGCCCATTTTTTTATGATATTTTTCCAAATAGTATAAAAATATTTGAAGATAATAAATTTACTATGCATTATCTTACAAACTGGCAAAAGATTATTGAATTTATCAAGCAAGAAAATCTTTTTAATGATATTGCCATCAAAACGGTAGAAGATTTTTTACAGAGTCCTGAAATTTGGCAAAAGAAAAATCAATAAGCTATTGACATATTGTATGCGGGTGGTTATTATTCTACTAATTTATTAGTATTAAAATTTGTTTAAGGCTGCCTGATTGTCATGTCCAATAAAGAAAAAAAACTACAAATGAAATTGTTAGAGGCTGTTTACAGCGGTGATTACAAAGAAGTAGCCAATGTTTTAAAGGTTGGAGTATCGCCTAATTTTTATTCTGTTAGTAATAAAGTGGATCTTGATGAAAAGACTCCTTTGATGTTAGCCGCAGAGTCCTCTAAAAATCAAGGAGTTTTAATATTAGAATTACTTATCAAATATGGGGCTGATGTTAATTGGGTTAATAAATATGGAGGAAATGCCCTTATATATGCTGTATCAAAAAATAACATGCCTGCAGTGAGTATTTTGCTTGCGGCTGAGGAGGTAGATATCAATCTTAATGAAAATTGGGGTGGAACGGCTTTGCATTGGGCGGCTTATTTGGGGCATGAGGATATAGTACATATTTTATTGAATAGAGGGGCTAATCCCAAATTAAAAAATCAAAGAAAGCTAACTCCGACTGAAGTGGCGCTTAGTCGGGGACATAAGAAAATTGCCATCTTGTTAGAGCATGCAGAGGGTAATTGGAAAAAAATAAATAACCACACAATAATGCAAAGACAGTTGCTAGCACCCGATATGGGAATAACACAAATTTTTAATTTTTCTTCTATGAGCGTTACTAAAATATTTAAATATTTTGACACTGACAATAATGGTGAGGCTGAACTATCTTTTGAAGATAGTAAGGTTGCTGTTTTGGACATACTAGATGCAAAAGAGGCTTTGATTGCTAAAGGAGGCAAAATAGACGAAGATAAATTAAAATATTGCTTAATTCAAAAAAACAGAAGATTTATAGCACCTAAAAAACGTTTCATAAAAAAATAAAATATTATTTATAGGTTATATTTTATTAACTCCCCAAAAATTATTCTTACAAAACAAGCTATTATGCTGATTTTAGCAGTTAAGCATGTTTTTAATTACTTAACTGTTATTTTAAAATGGGGGGGTAAAAAAGTAAGTGATTTTGAAAATAGCTATAAAATAAGCAAAGTATAAGTAAGACAGCTATAAAATATTTTGAAGCTCAGTTAAATATGGGCTGTATTTCTGCCAAGCGTTAACAGAGCTGGTGTAAATTGGCTCTCTTACCTGATTTTTAGAGGCTGTAAATACATCTCGTTTATATAAATGTGGCTTTAGGCAACTACTTTTCCATCTTAATCCCAAATATTTAATTAGTTTTTTTGCATTTTTTTCTAAATCATAGACCAAGTCTTCATATAAAATTTCCAAAAAGCTATTTGGGGGAAGTGTTTTTTGCCAATAAGCCATAACTTCCTCATAAGATTTATAATATTTTGCAATTTCATTTAAATCATATGCCCATTCATGTCCCTTGGCAAAATTTTGCTTATAACATGAAAAAGATGTATCATGAGCATTTCTTCGGCAATGAATTATTTTTGCGTTGGGCAAGCTAGATAAAATTTGTCCAATACGCATAAAATTACCAGGCATTTTATTTACAATTCTAAGAGCTGTTTGGCTTTTGTCGTACTTTTTAATATTGTCTGTATAATATTTGCCTATTTTGTAACAATTATTTGAATTTATCACTTCGCCAAAGGCTTGCTCTGCTTGACCAAAATCCAATATTTCTCCTGCGCCATATATATCGGGGTGAGCAGCTAGTATTTGTTCAGTTAAACTTGTGCCAGAACGTGGCATGCCAACAATAAATACCGGAATATTAGACATATATCCCAAATTTTGAAGCTCAGAGAATTTTTCAACTGGATATTCCAGCTTTAAATTATCAATAATATTAAAATGTGGTTGAACTTTTATATCGGGAACAAGTTTTCTTTTATATTCATTTGCCAGTTTTAAATGTTTAGATGCTAGCTTATATTCTTGTAAATTATCAAACGCAGAAAATATGGCAAAATGTAAGGTAGCTGCAGCCTCAAAGCCTTTATCTTCAACATTTTTAGCAATTTTTAGCATATCTTTTAAATCTTTATCATCTATTGAGGTGAATTTTTTTACTTTACTAATAAGTCCGTAAATTCCAGGTAAATCATCTTTTATGGCTTTTGCCTTTCTTGCTAGTTTTTCAGATTTTTCCTTATTGCCTTTGCTTTGCTGTAAATCTGCCATAGCAGTAAGTAGAGATAGGTTGTTGGGGTTTATTTGGGCTGCCTTATTATAGCATTTTTCTGCCTCATCAGCGTTACCATACATATGGTATATTTGTCCCTTTTTAATATAAGATTCTGGTAGTTTTGGGTTTAGTTCAATTGCTTTGTTAGCTATCGTAATTGCATCTTTAAATTTACCCATTTTTTCTAATATAGTAGCAAATTTTATATATTCTTGCGCTTTTGTAAAATTTTGGCTTTTTATACGGCTAAGCAATAATTCTGCATCACTTATCCGTCCAAGCGTAAACAACATGTCAATATATTCAATTTCAATAATAGGATTATTATTTTCTATGGATATTGCTTTGCTTAGCGCTTGTTCAGCCTCTTGGATATTACCTATTGATTTTAGAGCAATCGCAAGGTTCATATAAGCATCTGAGTAATTTTCATCAAAAAGACAAGCATATTTTGCCTCAATTATAGCATCTGTAAAATTTTGCAACTGCATCAAAGACACGGCTAAATTATTGTGAGCCTCTGCATAATTGGGAGATTTTGTAATTGCTTTTTTATACCAATCAACAGCATCGTTTAACTGCCCTAAATCAAATAATATATTGCCTAAATTATTCATTGCTTGCGCATTGTTGCCATCAAGTTTTAAAGCATCTTCGCAATATTTCTTTGCCTTATCCAAATCCCCAGCCTCACGCCAAATATTGCCCAAATTACTAAGCGCAATGCTGTTATATGGATTGATTTTAAGAGCCTGTTCCCAAGCAAGAATTGCTTTTTGAAAATTATTTAATTTAGCCTCTGCCACACCTAAGTTAAGCCATGCTTCTTCCCTATTTGGGGTGAGTTTTGTGGCTTTTAAGCCATATTTTTGGGCATCTTCATATAGCCCCATCAAACAAAGAAGATTTGTTTTATTCCAATAGCTATCTGGATAGTTCTTATCTATTGCAATTGCTTGGTCAAAAGCATCATTTGCTTTATCGTAATTTTTAAGCTCTGCTAGAAAACAAGCTAAATTACACCATATATCTGCCCCTATTTGATTGTTAGAATTAACTATATTTTGCAAAATTCTAACCGCTTCTTTTATATCTCCTAGATTATAATTAACAATGGCAAGCATATATTTTATATCTTGCGCATCATTTGTTATATCTTTTATTTTAAGCAAAATATCCTTTGCAACCAAATGGTTACCAAGTAGCATTTGTTCTTGAGCTAGTTTAAGTGCATCATTGGTATTTATATTTTGGTGGCTTAACATACAGCTTCCTTGTAATTTATAAAATGGAGTATATAATATTCACAATATTAGTGTAAATAGTGATAATTTAAGCAATGAAAAATAAATATTATATTATTTTACTTAGTGTGTTTTTGTTGTCTTTTGCCATATTGGCAAAGTCGTCTTTTGCAATTTCGGTTGAAAGTAATCGGCTTATTTTAAGTGATAAAAATAAAACAGCCTTAATGACAATTAAAAATTCTAGCAATAGTGAGAAAAGCTATAAAATAGAGCTAGTGCATTACTATATGCACGGTAAATTAGGCACATTAAAAAAAATTTCAATAGATGAAAATATAAAAAATGTAAATTGGGCTGATGATTTTATTGAAATATCACCTAAATTTTTAACAATTCCCGCAGGTAAAGAGGCAGAAGTTAAAATATCTGTAAAAAATAATGCAAAAATAGAAGAAAATATTGAATATAGAAGCCATATATTAGTTCAAACTGTACCCGATGATAAAAAACAAACTAACTTTTCTGCAGATGCTGTCGTTGGTATGATAAATCCTGTATTTATTAGATATGGTAGCTTTAACGCCGATGTAGATATTAAAAATATAACATTAACTAATATTGATGCAGGCAAATATAAGTTAAAATTTAATATCACCAGAGAGGGCAATAAAAGCATATATGGTAAAATTAAAATTTCTTGCCTAACAGGCAAGGAAAAAGTAATCATTAAAGAGATTTATGGGCTTGCCGTTTACAAAGAGCTAACAAATAAAGAGGTTTCTCTTAATTTTGCAGATACAGATGAACATAAAAATAAATGTGAAAAAATAGAGTTGGCTTATATATCAACGATAAAATATAACTCACCAAATAAAATTTGGGCAAGAAAAGAAGTAAATTTTTAATAAAAATTGAGTAGTTGAATTTAAAAATAATTTTTGTTAAATATATAAGTGGATTTTATAGATGCAAAAGAATAAAAAAATTTTAAAAAAGTTACCTTTGGGTTTAGCGGTTAGCATATCTGCAATTGCGCTTTCTAATATTGCTCTTTCCAATATTGCTAAGGCTCAAGTTCTTAGCTGTCCGCAACCTATGTTATTTGGTAATTTTACAGTTACATGTGGGGCGGCTAGTACAGCTGTTTTAACCCCAAGCGGAAATCGTAGTGTTAGCGGTTGTCTAACTACTGGCGGGGCGCCATTTAACAATGCCTCTTGTAACGTATCGCAAAGTTTTCCATTTCAGCTGATACAAATAAGTGTTCCTGCGAATAGTCAAATAACCAGAACTGCGGGGACTGAGACTATGCCTCTTGTTTCTTTTAATATAGTAACTGATGCAAATGGTCCAACTTATACAACATCACTTCCATTTATAACAGTACCAATTGGCGCAACATTGCAGGTTGGCGCGTCCCCAACTGGTGGGGATTATCAAGGTCAATTTACGGTAAATGCTGTATTTCAATAGATTGTTGTTATGAGGTAATTAAATTACCATTATCTTCAAGCCATACCTCATCTGTAAGCCCAGTTACACCGAATAAGGTGGCAATTTGTGTATTTGCTCCAAAACGACCGCTACCTGTTTTATCAACATTAACAATAGTATTACTTCCCGAATCTCTCATTTCCACCCAGTTTGTAATCACGTCAGTTGCAGGATCATATCCTTTTAAAATATCAGAAATATCAAGCGCATCTTTATCGGTTGTATCAAAATTGTAAATTTCATCTATATTGTTATATGCATATATTGCCTCAAATAAAAATGTGTCAGCTCCAGCGCCTCCATACATTTTATCCAGCCCATCACCACCACTTAAAATTGTTTGAGATGCAGGAGTGCCAGATGTGATTACATTTGCACCGTCCCATTCTATGACATAGTTGTAATACATAGTTCCAAAATCAGCATACCATTTCCCTAAGTTGCCAGCATGCAAAACAAAATAATCATAGTTATCATCAGAATCACCCGGCTCATATCCTGCTATCCAATTAGTGTACATGCCACCAACGGCAGAGCCACTAGGTCCACCAGACCAAAATTGTATTCCCGCTTCAACTCCGTCTGTCCATACCCAATCCCCTTCAATAACAGAGTCAGTACCACCCGCCCAAACACTATTACTACCGGTTAAGCTCCAAACATAATCTTGCTCTGTTTGCGAGGTTATGTTAATTAGATGTCCGGCAACATTATTTAAAGTAGAAGAAGCCGCTGCAGATGATGCAAGACTATGCGTTGTAGAAGACCCCACATATTCATAAAAACTATTTGTTGTAGAATTATAAACAGCGTTAGGATTTTCAGCCAAGGCATCAGCAACCGTGTATGCTGCCACCCCAGCCTTTGAATTAGAATAAATTATATCATTTCCAGCACCACCATTTAAGGTATCAGTGCCATCACTACCATGTATTGTATCGTTACCCATACCACCACTGACAGTATTTGTAGCGCTATCATCACTAATTAAGTCAGACGTTCCTTCAACCAAACCAGATGCCCACAATGTATCATTATCTGTACCACCAGTGATATTATCACTGCCAATACCGCCATATATTATATCAGCGCCAGCACCACCATCTATTGTATCATTGCCATCTTCGCCATATAGATAATCATTGTCATTATCACCGTTAATAGTATCATTTTGAGTGCCGCCGTAAATTGTATCGCTACCATCGCCACCATTCATAGTATTTGCCGATTGCGAGGGAGAACTAGCCGTCGGAGTTACCAAAATATTATCTTCATTCCACTCAATTACATAATTGTAATTTACAGTTCCAAAATCAGCATACCATTTCCCTAAGTTACCAGCATGTAAAACAAAATAATCATAGTTATCATTAGAATCACCCGGCTCATATCCTGATATCCAATTAGTGTACATGCCACCAACGGCAGAGCCACTAGGTCCACCAGACCAAAACTGTGTTCCTGCTTCTGCCCCATCTGTCCATACCCAATTTCCCTCAATACTGGCATCTGTACCGCCTGCCCAAATGCTATTGCTACCAGTTAATCCCCAAACATAATCTTGCTCTGTTTGTGAGGTTATGTTAGTTAGGTATCCAGCCACACCTTTAATAGTAGAAGATTTCGCAGCTGCAAGAGCTGAATGATAATCTGTAGAAGTAGATACATATTTATAGAAACTACCCGTATTAGAGCTATATGTAACCCCAGGATTATTAGCTAAAATATCGGCTATTTGCTCATCAATAGAGGCAGTTGCTGTTGTGAATCTGGCGTCAAGTAAATCATTACCAGCCCCACCATTAAAATTATTACTTCCCTCAGCATCATATATATAATCATCACCAGCATCACCATTTAAAGTATCATTGCCAGCACCACCATATATTTGGTCAGAACCATTGCCACCATTATAAGTATCATTACCTCCATAACCAGTTAAAATATCATTGCCATTATCACCATTTAAAGTATCTGCGGCACTATCATCCGAAAATTTCCCTAGTTCCCATTCTATTACATAAAAATTTGCTGTGCTAAAGCTTAAATCATCCCAAAGCCCACCGCTTAACATAGTAACAGCATTATCACCTGTTGAGAGATTTGGTTGCCCCGTATTCCAATTGGTATAAAATCCATTTGCTGCATTACCACTTTCCCAGAATACTAAACCATCTTCATCGCCAGCCGCCCATTGCCACTGCCCGTCATTATTTGCATCTGTGGCGTTAATCCATATCTGATTTGTTCCAACCAGATTATTTATGAAATCATTTTCTGTTTGAGAGGTAATTGTAACTAAATGCCCATCTATCCCATTTAATGTGGTAGAGCTTGCACCATTTCTAGCTTCATTAAAAGTCGCTGTGGTTTGGACAAATTGGTAAAAAGAATTAGTTTCTTCAGAAAAGACAATATTTGAATTAGAGCGCAATATACTAGAAATCGTAAAAGAATCTAGCCCCTGTCCATAAATTAAATCTATACCATCACCACCATTTAAGGTATCACTACCAAGCCCACCGACAACGGTATCATTGCCTGTATCACCACTGATAGTGTCATTTCCATCATCACCATATAGGGTATCATTGCCAGAACCGCCACTAATGGTATCGTTGCCTGTGCCACCATATATAAAGTCAATTCCACCATTGCCGTTTAAGTTATCGTCACCAGCGTCACCCATGATAAAGTCATCGTTATCTTCACCATATATGGTATCTACTCCTGCGCCGCCTATTAAGGTATCATTGCCCAAACCACCATAAAGATTATCGTTACCAGCCCCACCAATTAGGCTGTCAATTCCATCATCACCATATAAATAATCATTACCCGTAGCCCCAACTAGTGTATCATCGCCGTCTTCACCAAATATAATGTCATCACCAGCCCCACCTATTGCGCTATCGTTGCCAGAACCACCATTTAAAACATCATTACCAGAACCACCTATTAAAACATCATTATCTAGCCCACCGTAAAGTAAGTCTTCCCCTGCATTACCAAAGATAACATCATTGCCAGCACCACCAATTATTATATCATTACCGTCTTCACCAAATATGGTGTCATTGCCAGTCCCTCCATTGATAGCATCATCACCTTGCACACCTCTTAAATAATCATTACCGCTACTGCCATCAACTATATCGTCTTGAATAGTTCCATTTAGTTTATCATCACCCGCCGTTCCAGTAATTGTTGCTGTTCCTAAATCTGCTTGTGTTGGCTCTGTTCTACCAAATAAATGGTCAGTATTATTGGTATTTAAAATTGCTGATTGATTTTGTGTTAAAAAATTTGTGGAAAGGTCGGTACTATCAACAGATTGTCCGTTTACTTGAAAATCTAAAATAGAAATGCTTCTACCACCTTCAGAAGAACCGTCATTGAATCTAACGCTAAGAGAGCTTGGGAAGTTAGTGCCAGCTGGATAGTCTAGTAAAAATACGTAATTATTACTGTTTGACAATATGGTTGCGCTGTCAACAACAGCACCGTTGACTAGTATTTCTAAAACTGGTGCGTCGGAGCTGTAAGTAGCGTTTGCTTGAATTGTCAAATAAAATTTGGGCATAAAAAATATCTATTATTAAAAATTTAAGATACAACCATCTAACTATAATTTTACATTAGAAAAGTTAAAAAAATTATAAGACTGTATGATTACCAACCATATATTAAGAGGTTATTGTTATGAGGTTATTAAGTTATAATTTATTTCCATTACCTCTACATTTAAGTCTGTTACACCATTTATTTGAACCATATCTGTATAGTTGCTACCTCCAACAGTACCATTTGCATCAATGGCAACTATGCTATTTCCAGCATTTTCTGTGATTTGAACAAAATCAGCTATACTATCAGCAATAGGATCGTAACCAGTAAGTATGTCTGTTATATCCAGTGCATCTTGTTCTGTCACATCAAAACCATTGATTTGATCAATATTATTAAAAGCACTTACTGATTCAAAGACAAATACATCGCGTCCACCATCTCCACCATACATTTGGTCAAAACCGTCCCCACCATATATTGTATCATCAATTGGTCTTGCGGGTGGGAAAATATCTTTTACAATATTGGCACGTTCTTGTATTTGGCTTTGTGTTAGAGCTTGGTTATAAAGAGCAACATCTGAAATTTTACCATCAAAATAGAAAAATACACCACCACCACTTTCACCATCAGCAAATTGTACTCCATCGGGAGCATATCCTATACCTATATCTGCACCATGGGAAGGAAATGGCTGATTGCCAACACTAACAGAACCAATATTCACCCCGTTAAGATACCCTGTAAAGCTATTATTGGGTTGGTCAAATACAAAAGCTACATGGTAAGTTGTATTTACAGATATTTCCGCATTGATATTTGCATCAACCCAATTACCATCATCCTCACCTGTAACATAAACTCTGCCACCGTCTATATATATTGTAAAACCATTTACTGTGCCTCCTTCTTCGTATAAAACTTGCCGTGTATCTATATCATCGGCATTAAAGACTAGCTCTACTGTGCGTTCTGGATATTTACTAGCAGTGTTAATGCCGACACTATCTGGTATTCTAATACCATCATTTATACCATCAAATTCAATTGATGTACTACCAGATGTATATAATTTAGTTGCCCCCATATTGGGAGAGCCGTAAATTCTTCCATCAACAGATGCCCCTAAACTTCCTTGATTATCCGCTGTAGTTCCTGTAATTTCTGATAAATCCCAGTAAGCATCTGCATTGTCAGACATTATCAAGCCTGATAGGGGGTTTGCTGTATTTCCTGTTGATATTGAACTATCAACTTTGCTATCGGCGTATAATATATCATTACCTGAGCCCCCCTTAATTGTATCACTACCATTTACAGTATCGTTTATGGCCGTATATGTACCAGCATTTAAGGCTATATAGCCGACATTTTCTGTTGTATGTCCAATTTCTGCATCTCTGGAGGTTTCTTCATCTATCAATATCACAGCCGATGTCGTTGAGATAGAAATACCGGCTGTATTTGCCGTATCGCCCCCATCAATAGTTTGCATATCAGCTACAAAAATTGGAGTGCTATCAAAGGCGGTATCAAAATTAACAGTGAAATTATCATGTATTACATTATTACCTGTTTCGCCGATTAAAAAACCATTTGCCGCCGTTCCTCCCGCCTCCATAGCAATCCAACCAACAGTTTCTGGACTATGTAAATTTGGATTTGCTTCTTCTTCTTGCATTCTAACTCTAAAACCATTGCTATTTACATTGGAATTTCTTGTTACAACTGCAGTCATTTCATTGTCAGACATCACTTGTGAGAAAACTATAGGGCTAGAAAAACTATCGCTAAAAGATATGTTGGTAGTAATTTCATTTTCTAGTGTTGTTGTACCAGCTTCTATTTTTGTACCATTACTTAATGTGTAGCTACCACTGGCAACGGCAAACCAAGATATATTTTCCAGACCAGTAGAGCCGTCTTGGTAGTCATATTCATCTATTTGAAATTCAAATCCACCATTAGTTACATTTCTAACACGCAAGGTAAATGGGTCGCCCGTTACATCTTGTCCAAACATTTTTACTATTGGGCTGGTAATGCTACTGCTAAAGCTAATACTGTGCCATTGAGAAGAATTGGATTGGCTAACAGCAATTTCGCCAGCTTCCATAGTAACTACTTTAGATATGCTATCACCATATATTATATCTCTACCATCATTACCATTAAGTGTATCATTGCCAGCATCACCATATATTATATCATCTTGTGAGCCCCCATAAATAGTATCATTACCATCATTGCCGTTAAGAGTATTTGCACCACTATCAGTTGCAGTTGCATCATAAATTTTAATATTTCTAAACCAAGAATTATCTGTACTATTAACACCACCGGCATCATCATCATTTATAAAAAATAAGTCAGAAAATGTTCCAGTGTAATAATTACCAACATTTATAGAATAGCTCTGCCAATTACCACTGCCATTATAATTATCAAAATCACTTATGCCCCAATTTTGAGTTCCATAAAGCTTAAATGTTGCACTTGAAGATATACTATTATCATTATCAAAACCAATTCCGCTTATTTCAGCTTCTCCTGTGCTTTTAAATTCAAATTCTAAGATGGTATCTGTGGTTACATTATAATTTACGGGAATTTTTTTCCATAAATTGCCCTCTAGTGAAAATCCTTCTCCATTATCTATAATTTCTACTTTTCCACCTGCATCTTGTCCACCTCCATAAGATGATAGAGCAGATGTATCAGGAAATTCTGGATTTGTATAATTGGTTTTGCCTGCCCCATAAATAGTGTCATCACCTAAACCACCATATATTATATCAACCCCCAAACCACCATAGATGGTATCATTTCCTCCATCACCAGAAATTATATCATTGCCAGCATCGCCATTTATAAAATCTGTAGCATTGTCATCTGAAAATAAAGATGCTTCCCATTCTATTACATAAAACCTATTATTTGTTATACCGTTTAAATCATTCCATGTTCCATTTGTATACATTACAGCATTGTCTTCACCGCTTCCCCAATCGTTAGGTTCACCAGTATTCCAATTATTGTACATATTACCAACAGCACCACCAGAGCCATCACCTTGCCAAAATTGTTTACTGTCTTCTATTCCCCCCTGCCAACGCCACTCACCTTCTGCAAAGCTATCCGTTGCACTTAACCATATTTCATTGCCAGCAGCAATATTTTGGACAATAGAATTTTCAACGGCGCTAGTAATAGAAACTATACTACCTTTAACACCATTGATAAGTGAGACACTGGCTGCATTAGAGGCTGTATAGTAATCAACAGCATTAGTTACTAGCTTGTAAAAGCTATTTGTATATTCGCTATATACAAGTCCTGCATTGCTCCGAAGAATTGCAGAAATGGTAACAGAATCTAGCCCATTGCCATAAATTATGTCTTCACCTGCGCCACCTGCAATATTATCAGAGCCAACACCACCAACAATTAAGTCATTGCCATCTTCGCCATCAATGATATCGTTACCACTATCACCAAAAACTTGGTCATTACCTGTGCCACCTTCTAATTGATCATTGCCTGTGCCACCATATACCATATCATTATCTGCGCCACCATCAACAAAGTCATTGCCCGCATCAGCTGTAATGAAATCATTTCCTATGCCGCCATAGGCAACATCATTACCGCTAGCTGCAATAATGTCATCTGCACCATCGCCACCATACATAGTATCATCACCTGTACCTGCAGCAATCGTATCATTGCCAGCATCGCCATATAAAATATCGTTACCTGATACACCAACTAAAGTATCATCTCCGTCTTCACCAAATATAATATCATCACCAGCCCCGCCTATCGCACTATCGTTGCCAATCCCACCATTTAGAACATCGTTGCCAGCACCGCCAAGTAAAACATCATTATCAGCCTGTCCAAATAATATATCATCACCAGCATTACCAAATATTAAGTCATTACCGTTACCACCAATTACAATATCGTTACCTGCCTCTCCAAATATTGTATCATTGCCATCGCCACCATCTATTGCATCATCGTCATGAACACCACGTATTCTATCATTACCTGCACCACCATCTATTACATCATCACCAATTCCTGCTTGTAATTTATCATCGCCTGCTGTGCCAGTTATGGTAACTGGATCAAAATCTGCCTGTGTTGGGTCTATTCTACCGAATAGGTGGTCATTGTTGGGTATATTTAGGTTTGATATATCATTTTGTAACAGTTGCTGTTGTGATAAATCAGCACTGTCTATTAGCTGACCATTTATCCTAACATTTTCAATTGTAATATTGCGTCCACCTTCAACAGAGTTATCATTAAATCTAAAACTAATAGATGAAGGTGATAAGTCGGAAATAGGATAATCAAGCAAAAAGGTGAAATTATCACTACCAGTACCAGTTTTGGTAGTAATAGTTGCACTCTTTACAACAGCACCATTGATAAGTATTTCTAAAATTGGTGCATTGCTTAGATAATTTGAGCTCGCCTCAATTATAATGTAAAAACTATTAGCCAATATAAAACCCTTAATTGTAAGTTATCTCAGGCTATTCAAATATGCTATTATTTTCTAAAACAGACATATTTCTACCTATATATAATTTTATATGATAAATGTTAGAAAAGTGTAAATTTAAGCCACTAAAAGATTGTTATTTAGTAAAAAAGTAGGATAGAATAGGGGCAATTATTTAAAAAATTAGAGTGTTAAAATTATGCGCAAAATTGCGATATTGTTGGTATTTGTTGTTTTAATTTGGCTTTTTTTTTGGGGGGGGGCTTACTCTTCTCCAAAAGAAGGACAGGGATTGACAATAAAAAAGGCAATTGAACTGACCCTTAGAACCAATCCTGAATTTAGCACGGTGGCTAAGCAAAAACTTATATCCGAACAACGCCTAAAACAGAGTAAATCTTCCTTTTTTCCTACATTAGACTTAAATGCAGAAAGCGGTTTTGAATTTACTGATACTCCCGTTATAAATGATGAAGAATTGCTTAGAAGGAAAGTAACCTTGACTATGACTCAGCTTTTATTTGACGGGGCGACAACAATAAATAATATAAAACGTGATAAAATACTGTCAAAAGCAGCAGACTATAAATTATTTGAAGCAGGTGAATTTACTGCTTTGAGTGTAACTAACAGCTACTTAAACGTCCTAAGACGCAGAGAGCTTTTGAATATTGCCAAACAAAATATTAAGGCTCATACAGATATGTTAGCTAGAATTAAAGATGGAGTTAGGGGAGGTAAATTTAATAAAGGTGATTTAGCGCAAGCAATATCAAGAGTGGCGCGTGCAAGGGCAAATTTTGAATCAGTTAAACAAAGTCTAGCAGATGCTGAGGCAAATTATAAAAATACTGTTGGTATAGCCCCACCTACGAATATGTATATACCTCATTCTTTGGAGGATTATATACCTGAAAAATTATCCAAGTTAATAGAGCAAGCAAAAGAAAAAAATCCCACTATTTCATCGCTCAGCAATAATATAGAGGCAGCAGAGGCAGATTATAAAAGCTCGCACGGGATAAATTTCCCAACAGTTGAACTCCAAGTTTCTGGTACAAAGGGGGAAGATATAAGTGGCATTGAAGGAGGGCAAGATTTAGGCTCAGCTCTAATGGTGATGAGGTGGAATTTATTTCGTGGTGGCAGGGATAAGGCTCGCATAAAAGAAAGTTTTTATCAAAAAGATATCGCACAAAATAATAAAGCCGCCGCTATTCGCAGTTTAGAGCGTGATATTAGAAGTACATGGGCAGCTAGAAAATCGGCAATAAAACAATTAGCCGAATTTAAAGAGCAAGTTAAAGCCAATAAAAAGGTAGTAGAGGTATATTACGACCAATTTAAATTAAATCGCAGAACTTTGCTTGATTTGCTTAACACTCAAAATGAATTATTTATATCAAAAAGCAACTTAACCAATGTATTTTATAGCAAGCTATTTGCAGATTATCGCTTAATTGCACTTAGGGGTGATTTGCTTAAAATTCTAAAAATAAAAATCCCCAGCCTGCAAGAAATAATAGTTGAAAAACCACCACAAAAAGCCCCGATTTTCACAGAAATAAAATTAATTCCAGCAAAAGCCCCTAAAAAAGCAGAATTATCTTTGCCTAAATCTGAGGATTATATAAAAGTAGTAGATAAAAAAACTGCAACTAAAGTTATAGATTTGAGCTCTAGTCCAAAAAATTATTTTATCCAACTGGGGGCATATAAAGATAGCTTGGAGGCAGAGGAAAAATTATCTATAATTAACAAGAGATACTCTAATTTACTTAAAAATCTAACAAAAAGAATTCAAAAAGCAAATTTAAAGAAAAAAGGTACTTATTTTAGGGTGCAAGCAGGTCCTGTTTCTAAAGGCGATGCGTTAAATATTTGCAAAGAAATTACAGCGCTTAAATGGGAGGGGTGTTTCATTGTCAAGCAATAGCGATATAAGTAATATGGGGGGGGAAGAATTCACCATTAAGGCTGAAGCAAGTTTTTCTAGCTGGGCATCGGAAACGGCTATACTGTCTTTAGAAGACCCACTGCTGGAATGTTTGGTTATTTTAGCCAAAATGAACGGTAGAAGAACAAGTATTGCAGCGATTAGTGCTGGGTTGCCTCTTTCTAAAGATGGCTTTGCTTCACCTGGGCTTTTTATAAGGGCAGCAGAGCGGGTTAATATGTCGGCTAGATTGTTAAGGCGTCCGCTATGTGATATATTAAAATCTCCAAGTTTGCCTTGTATATTGATATTAAAAGATAAAAATGCATGTATTTTACATGAATTTTCTGAAGATACGGGGGCTAGTCTTACCTTTCCTGAGGCTGCAGAAAAAAAAATCACTCTTAGCAAAGATGAACTTGAAAGCAAATATATAGGATATAGCTTTTTTGTTAGCGCTAAGATAAATATTGATGATCGTGCAGGTCCAAAAGCAATAGAGGCAGAAAAAAATTGGTTTTGGAGTGCTATTAAAAAACACACAAACCTATACAAACAAGTGGTACTTGCCGCCTTATTGATAAATATGTTTGCCCTTGTTAGTCCGATTTTTATTATGAATGTTTATGATAGAGTGTTACCTCATAAGTCTTTTAATACTCTTTGGGTACTGGGAATTGGGGCGATTGTTGCTATGTTATTTGATTTCATTTTAAAAAATCTAAGAGCTCATTTTTTAGATGCCGCAGGTAGAAAAGCAGATATTAGAATATCTTCTAGGATATTTGAACATATTCAAAATATGCAAATGTGCGCCCGTCCACCAAGCTCTGGAATGCTTGCGGACAATATGCGGGAATTTGAGACACTTAGAGATTTTTTTACCTCAGCAACGGTGGCGGCAATCGTTGATTTGCCTTTTGTTTTGCTATTTGTATTTTTAATATGGCTAATTGGCGGGCCTTTAGTCATAGTTCCAATTAGCTTAATGATAATTATTTTTGCCTTTGGTTATTTTTTGCAAAAACCACTAGCAAAAATAATGGACGAATATGCACGGGAAGGTGCATTTAAAAGTAGCGTTTTAATAGAAACATTAAATGGGCTTGAAACCATTAAAATACAAGCAGCCGAAGGACATAACCAAAGAAAATGGGAAGAAATAGTTGAACAATCCTCCCTAACAAGCGTAAAGTCACGTCATATATCTGCTTTGGCAGTTAGCTTTACAGGATTTGTTGCGGCGCTTTGTTCAATATTTGTGGTTATATATGGGGCTTATTTAGTTGCAGATGCAAGCATAACAACAGGTGCTTTGATTGCATGCGTCATTTTATCTGGGCGAGTAATTGCGCCTTTGGCACAATTGGCTCAGATAATTACTAAATTTAATCAGTCAAAAACAGCCCTAAAAAGACTAGATAAGCTTATGTCATCACCAGTAGAACGTAAGGCTGGAAAAGCATTAGTTTCAAAACCTACCCTAAAAGGCCATATAAATTTTAGAAATGTATCTTTTAGGTATCCCAGCCAACAAAGCGACACTATTAAAAGGGTGAATATGGAAATAATGGCGGGCGATAAAGTAGGCATCATTGGTGCGGTTGGTTGCGGTAAAACAACGCTTGAAAGGTTAATTCTTAATTTGTATCAGCCAACTGAGGGCTCGGTTGAAATAGATGGGCTTGATGTTAGACAAATAGAGCTTGGCGACCTTAGGCGCAATATTGGGGTGGCTCAGCAAGATGCATATATGTTTTATGGCACAATTAGGGATAATATAATAATGGGGCATGAAGCAGTGCCAGAAGAAGCTATTTTAAGAGCAGCAGAATTATCTGGCATAAATGAATTTATGAAAGGCACAGCAACTGGACTTGATACCCATATTGGTGAGAGAGGAGAGCTTTTATCTGGTGGGCAAAGACAAGCAATTTCAATTGCACGGGCATTATTGTATGACCCACCAATTTTAATTTTAGATGAACCGACCGCCTCAATAGACCCAAGGTCAGAAAAAATACTCTATAAAAAACTGATTAAAATTTGTAAAAATAAAACAGTTATACTAATTACTCACAGAACAACTTTGTTGGGGCTAATAGATAAACTTGCCCTTATGGATAAGGGACATATAATTGATTATGGCAAAAGAGATGAGGTTATAAAAGCTCTACAAGAAAAACAATACCACCCCGCCAACCTCAAGGATATGGAGTAAGATAAATGGTGGATAAAATGGAAATTAAAGAACAAGATTTAAAAAAAATGGAGCTAGGCGATAAATATGACGATAAACTTGCCACTTATAATACAGTCAGCTGGAAAGATTATGCTTTGCTTTATGCTATTTTAATTATAGTTTTTAGCTTTTTAATATGGGCAAATTTTGCAACAGTTGATGAAGTTACAAGAGGTGTTGGCAAAGTTGTGCCATCAAGTAAAATTCAACTTGTACAAAATTTAGAAGGTGGAATAATAGAAAAAATACTGGTAAAACAGGGTGATAGTGTTAAAAAAGGGCAAAAACTTGTAAATATTAAAAATGTACAAGCAGATGCGGAATATCAAGCCAATTTAAACAGAGCTTTTGCCCTGAAAGCAACAATTGCAAAGCTAAAAGCAATCGTACAAAATACTGAGCCACAATTTTCTGAAGAATTAACTTTATCTGCTCCTAATATAGTAAAAATTGAAAAAGAAAATTATTACGCATATATAAAACAACATAAAAATCAACTAGAAATTTTAAAACAGCAAAAAGAGCAGAAAAAACAAGAAATTAAAGAGCTAGAAGAAACTTTAAATGGGGCGATTAAAATTCTATCTTTGACCAAAGAAGAACATGCGGTTATTGCTCCATTAGAGAAAAAAGGAACTGTATCTAAAATAGAACTGTTACAATTAAATAGTAAAATTGCCGCCCAACAAGCCGAAGTGAACAATACCAAAATTAGGCTAAAAAAAGCAAAATCAGCTCTAAAAGAGGCAGAAGAACGTATAAAAAGCCTAAATAGTGCTGAGGTGGCTAAAATAAAAGAAGAAATATCACAAAAAACAACTGAGCTGGCTAGCTTGACAGAGGCTCTACTGAGCTATCAAGATAGAGCAAATAGAACAGAGATTTTATCCCCAGTTGATGGTAAAATTAAAGATATAAAAATCACTACAATTGGTGGAGTCGTAAAGCCAGGAGAAACGATAATGGAAATCGTACCTTCGAATGATAATTTGATAATTGAGGCCTCTATTTCTCCTGCGGATATTGCTTTTATCTATCCAGAACAAAAAGCAATAGTTAAAATTACCGCCTATGACTATGAAACATATGGCGGAATAGAGGCAACTGTTAAAGAAATAAGCGCAGATACAATTGTTAACGAATATAGAGAAAATTTCTATAGAGTTACCCTTGAAAGTGATAAAAAAGCAATTGAATATAATCAAGAAAAATTACCTATAATTGCAGGTATGACCGCAAGTGTTGATATTATGACGGGAAAAAAAACTATTATGAGTTATATAATTACTCCATTTAAAAAAGCTCTTAAAAATTCACTTCATGAGCGGTGATTGTTACAACTACACTTAAAAAATAGGCATGATTCTAAACTAGTATTTGCAAAAAAAATACTACAAAAACTTGTAGTTTTCTAAATACAAATAATTTGTTGTGATTTTACTTAACCGATTGGTTTTTAAAAACTATCTAAGAGTTAAGGAGAATCACAGTAATGATTAACTGTATTACGTGCAAAACATCTCATTTTTTTGGACAAGCTTTATCTTCACAATATGAACTTAGATATAAATCTTTTATAAAAAGGCAGGCTTGGGGGCTGTCAGAATGGGAGGGTATGGAATATGACATATATGATAATCCAGCAACTACATATTTGGTTTGGCAAGACAAAAATGGAACGGTTAGAGGAACATCTAGGTTAATTCCAACAAATAGACCATATATGATAAAGGATTTATGGCCTGAAAGTGTAGATAAAATTAAACTTCCCAATTCTTCTAAAATTTGGGAAGGCTCACGATTTTGTGTTGATAGTCAAATTTGTAACTCTTTGAGAGAGCTGATTATAAAAGAAATAGTTTGCGCATATTTGGAATACGCAATTAGTCACGAAATTAAAGCTATAATAGGTATGATGCCAATTGGAATATGGCGCTCTGTTTTTATAAAAAATGGCTGGTCCATTGATTTTTTGGGTAAAAATAAACCTTATGGAGGCGGGCGAAAAAATATAGCAGGAATGTTGCATATATCAAAAAAGACTCTCCAAAATGTTAGAAATAAAACAAATATTAAATATCCAGTTCTTCAAGAAATACCCTATAACAAACATTATTAGCGAAAGAAAATCAAATGACAGATGCAATAACAGAAAAAATAACGGAACATATTTTATCTTTAGTACTATATGCGCTAGCAGAGGCAGACATATATAAAATGGAAAATATAGTTAAAATACTAGATGAGGCTATAATTAAAATTATAGCAGAATATGAAAAAACTCACAGCTCTAAAGAAATATGGAAAAAATGCGATCAACTTTACCAAATGATATTAAAAAATATAAATGACCGAGATACAAATAATAAAATATTAACCTTAAAAGATATAGAATAGCTACTTGATAAGATTTTACATGAGCTATATCATAATTATATTATTTTAGTATTTCTAAAATCAATATAAAAGATATTTTATGGAATTTAAACTTTCAAATAAACTAAATTATACCAATAATACTGTTATTATAATCGCTGTATTTGCTATATCTTTGACACCATTTTTATTAAAAATATTGGGGGTGAATTTTAATTTTAAAACTCCACCATTGGAAAATATAAATTTATATAATGATGGTAAAATAAATGAAGATACATTACTTCCTTTACTGAAAAACCAAATATTGCACGGTATTTTAGAGTGGACAGCTGTAATTATTGCTATGGTAAGTATGATACTTGCTTTTTCATATTTTAAAATATCTAAAGCAGTAACAACCCAAATAATAGGCATGACACTTTTCTTTTCTAGCATAACAGATGCACTTAATGCACTTTCATCGTTACGAATATTAGAAGCTACTATTGGCAATGGTGAACTTATAGCAGTTACTTGGGCGGTTTCTCGCATTTTTAATATATTTATATTAGTTATGGGGGCTGTTTTTGCGATGGTTAGCTTAAATAAATCCCAAAATAAAAAAAAGAATAATAATTATGAATTTAGAACAATAATATTACTATGTATATTGTTTGCAGTAGCTGCTTATATTTTTAATTATTTAATGTCTATAAATTTAAATTTACCACAAGCAATATATCCTGATTTTGTTATTTCTAGACCTTTTGATATTGTACCGATTATTATATCGATTTTTGCTATTCCTATTTTTTTATCATTGCATAAAAAATTAAATAATTATCTTAGCTTTGCAATATTACTTATGGTGATACCATCTATTATTTTAGAAATACATATGGCATTTGGCTCAACTGAACTATATGACAGTGATTTTTATATTGCCCATATATTGAAAATATTTTCATATGCTATCCCCTTTATAGGAATGGTGCTTTTGCATATCAAAACATATAAATCGTTGGAAAAATCACAAAATAACTTAGAAAAAACTTTAGATAAATTAAACCAAACAAACGAAGAATTAGAGCAATTTGCATACGCCGCATCACATGATTTGCAAGAGCCACTTAGAATGGTATCTAGTTTTACAAAATTGTTAAAACGCGATTATAACGATAAGTTAGATGATATGGGCAGAGAATATATAGATTATGCCTGCAATGCAGCAGTTAGAATGCAAGAATTGATAGTTGATTTACTTGCTTACTCTAGATTGGGGCAAGAGGCTGTTAGTTATGATCTACTTAACTGTAATGATATAGTTGAAATTGTTACTAAAAATCTAACTGAGCAAATAAATGAAACAAATGCATGTATAAAAGTTTCTAAATTACCCAAAATATATGGCAATAAGGTAAATATTATGCGAGTTTTTCAAAATTTAATAGGAAACGCCTTAAAATATATAAAAACAGATGAAAGGCAAGTAATAAAAATATCGGCTACAGAAAATGAATACGAATATATATTTACTATAGAAGATAGAGGAATTGGCTTTGACCCCAACCAAGCAGATAGAATATTTAAAGTATTTAAAAGATTGCATACTCAAGCCAAATATCCAGGCACAGGTATTGGGCTTGCTATGTGTAAAAAGATAGTAAATGCTCATGGTGGAAAAATATGGGCAGAAGGTGAAATTAACAAAGGTGCAATATTTAGATTTACTATACCAAAATTAAATAATAAACTAGCTTAAGTAAAAGCACTAAATAATGGAAAATACATGGAACAAGAACCAATAGAAATATTGATTATTGAAGATAATCCAGGAGATGTAATTTTATTTATAACAGCGCTTAAGACGCTAAAGCTAATGCATAATATACAAATCGCTAATAATGGCTTTGAGGCTTTGGACATATTAAATAAAAAAAATGGTAAAGAAAATACACCAACACCGGATATTGTATTGTTAGATCTAAATTTACCTGATATGGAAGGACATGATATACTAAAATATATAAAAGCTACTCCAAAATTAAAAAAAATACCTGTATTGATTATGAGTAGCTCTGCTACAAAACAAGATATTTCTTGTGCATATGATAATTATGTTAGTGGCTATATAGTCAAACCATCAGATCCAGACAAATTAGAATATATTGTAAAAACTATAGAAAAATTTTGGTTTAGGGTGGTTGAAAGACCATCTAAGTTTTAATATTTAAAGATATATAAGGCAAAAGATATGAGCAATAATTATGAAGACGTAGGTCATTTTAATATTTCATTTTCAACAAATTTTACAAAAAAAATCTTACTGGTTGAAGATAATCCAGGAGATGTGATTTTATTTAAAGATTTGGTATCACAAATAAAAAACTATGACATATTAGTAACACATGCAGAAACTATGTATTGTGCATATAATTGTATAAAAGAAGAAGATTTTGATATAATATTTCTGGATTTAAATTTACCCGATGACTATGGAGTGTCTTCTGTTAGGACTATGAAGAAAAAATGTGGGGCAACTAAACTGGTGGTATTGACAGGACTTGCTGGCAATATAACTTTTGAAGAAGTTAAAAAAGCAGGTGCCAATTACGCTTTTGTAAAATCTCAACTAAATAGTCAAATCATAGAAAATATAATTTAATATGATTTATTTTATTTAAAGAATTATCCAAGTAAAAATTTTTTCACATAAAAATCTTGACTCGGATTTAATGCTTGTGCTATTATTGGGCATTATGGAAAACGTTAGTAAATTTATAGCAAAAAAAATAGCCAGTTATATGCTAATTGAAACAGAAGTTGTAAAGGCTGATATCTGTATAATTTTCGGTGGAATGAAAGCGGATCAACTTGCAGATCACGCAGCTAAATTATATAAGCAGGGATTTTTTAAAAAAATTATTGTATCTGGTGGTGTTGCAACCGATGATGGTACTATGGAAGCTGATAGAATGCAGGCTCGTTTAATTGGTTGGGGTATTCCAAAAGAAAATATAATTGTTGAAGACAAGGCAACAAATACTGGTGAAAATGTAATTTATTCCATGGATTTGATTGATAAAGAAATAGGGCTTAAAAATGTTAATTCTTTAGTTGCAATTGGGCAAATACACGCATCTAGGCGCTTTGTAATGACGTTGGAAAGACATTGGCCAGAGGTTATAAAAATGTTTACCGCCCCTAATTACTATCCTGTTGCAAGGAAGGATTGGCATAAAGACAAGCAGTTCAAAGAAGATGTTCTGCGAGAAATGGAAAAAGTAAAACCATATATTAAAAAAGGATATACAGTAGAAATAGACTTAAAAGAAATTGCAAGAAAAATAGCTAAATTAAAAGCTAATAATATTATTTCTAGCGGATACAAAAAACAAAATGATAAAAAGACTAGCTTTAGGCCATAATTTTATAATTAGCTTTTGTAGTTATTTTTAAAACCACTTACATTACTTACTCTCCCCCCAGAAATGTAATTTCGCATAATCTAGTACATGCAGGCTTAAACCAATAGTCTAAATAATTTTAAGAATATCTATATAACTTTAAAAATGACTATAATATAACCAAAAAAAGGAGGGGATTAGGATAATTGTTTACTTATAAATATTTGTGAATAGTTATTTAATAAAAATAAAATCCACTCTATCTATTGGCTGTTTGTCTGTGTTGTCCCCTAATGCCATTACATCTATACGTGTGGTTCTAATACCCGCTGATTTTAGATATTCACGAATAGCCAAAGCTCTGGAAAGTGATATTCGCCTAGCACTACTAAGATTACCATCTATACCAGTTGCAAAGGCGTGTAGCTGTACCCTTAAATTTGGATTGTTATTTAATTTTTTTATAAGTTTTTGTAGCTTGTCTTCAATATTTGGTGTGATATCAGTGCTGTTTCTCTCAAAAATAATATTGTTTAAAATTTCATCTTTTTTGATATTTTTGTTGTCAAAAGTTTCTAATATAGAAGTTGGGGGCAGTTCTGGCACTGGTAATTCTACCTTTTTTACTGGTAAAAGAGGTGCTTTTTTTATATTTATTTTATTCACAGTATTTTTAGGTTGGTTTATAAATTTATTTTTAACTTTATATTTGGGCTTTGAAGATGGCTTTTTATATTCCCAATAAATATCGTTTTTATTAGTTTTTTTTATCGGATTTGTAATATCTGTATCATAAAAAGGTAAAGTTAAAAGCTTTTTTTTCTGTAATTGATTGGTGTTTTTTTGTTCTTGTTCCTGTAAAATATATGGGATAGTTAAAAGAGGCCCCATTTTATTTATTTGTTTTTTTTTTTTTTTTTTTTTTTTAGAAGAGATAAAAAACACAAATAATAAAGCTAAAATTCCAAAAAATTTGTAAAAATTTAGTATGGTTTTAATGTGTAATTTATTGTTATTTTTTAAAAAATTCATAGCCTAATAATCTTAAAAACTTTTATTTATTATTTACCATTGCCCGCAGGTCTTTTTGTATATTTGGATTGGCAGCAACAACAGATTTTCCATATATGTAATTATTCATACCATCAATATCAGTAATATATCCACCAGCTTCTTTGATTATTATAGAGCCTGCGGCAACGTCCCATGGGCTTAAGTTCATTTCCCAAAAACCATCAAAACGCCCAGCTGCAACATATGCCAAATCTAGGGCGGCCGCACCCAAACGTCTAGTCGCAGTAACCGCTTTTATCACTGATGCTAGTTGCGTGGCAAATTCGCTATGGATATTTTCTTCATGCCCTATATTGGGGGTGGCAATTGCAATTACTGTATCTTGTATATTGCGACGCCCAGAAACCCTAAGCCTTTTGTTGCTCATAAAAGCGCCAGAGCCTTTTTCTGCCCAAAAAAGCTCATCTTTTATTGGGTCATATATAACACCTGCGATAATAATATTATTTTCTTCCAAAGCAATAGATATAGCCCAATGCGGTATTCCATGTAAAAAATTGGTTGTGCCATCTAAAGGGTCAATAATCCATCTGCTATTAGATGAATTTTTTGGCTCAATTAAACCTTTTTCTTCCATCAAAAAGCCAAAATCTGGTCTTGCTCGGCTTAATTCTTTTTGGATTATTTCTTCCGCCCTAATATCTGCAGCAGATACAAAATCAGCAGGTCCTTTTTTTGATACTTGTAATTGTTCTACTTCTCCAAAGTCACGGAGCAGGCTACGTGCGGCTTTTTCAGCCGCCCTGACCATAACATTGATATTTGCTGAGTATTTAGCCATAACCATATCTTGTAAAATCCTTTTTATTTAAAAATTTAGTAACTAGTCTTTAGCCCGCTCTACATAGCTATTATCAGCTGTTTTAACTACAATTTTTGTACCCGCCTCAATATGGGGAGGCACCAAAATTCTAACCCCATTTTCAAGCATTGCGGGCTTGTACGATGAAGATGCAGTTTGTCCTTTAACAACAGGGTCTGCCTCAACAATTTTCATTGTAACTTGGGTGGGCAGCTCCACACCTAGTGGTTTTCCTTCATGTATTTTAACCATTACCATCATACCATCTTGTAAGTAAACAGCCGCATCACCTATCATTTCTTTAGAAATTATAATTTGCTCATAAGTATTGTTATTCATGAAAGTAAAATCATCACCATCAGCAAATAAAAATTGATATTCAACTTCATCAACTCGCACTCTTTCTACAACTTCTTGAGTTCTAAATCTAACATTCGTTTTATTACCACTGGCAATATCACGCATCTCAACCTGTATGACTGCCGCCCCTTTGCCTGGCTGGTTAATATCGCTCTTTAAAACTACCCAAAGTTTGTCATTGTAATCTAAAATATTACCTGCACGAATAGTAATTGCATTGACTTTCATAATTTTACGCTCCAACTTTTTTAGAAAATATTATTAACTGTGTTCATAACAGTTTATATAAATATATGCAATATTTTATCCATCTTTATCATTTAAAATGGCATATCCCAGAGATTTTAAAGCCTCTAATAATTCATTTTCTTTTATAGATACATCATTTAGTA
>JALTWL010000300.1 GCA_027047045.1 Micavibrio sp. | reverse complement strand
TGACAAGGCCAACCTCGGAAACTTTTTTAACCTCCTACTAAGGTATAAAATTCAGGATAAAGGAGTGCAACCCAATTTATTAATTAAGGATAATTATCAGATTTCGTCTTATACTAATGTTTTTAATATCAAGATAATTGAAACTCTTCTATTATTGACAAGAAACATTAGTGCAAAATTAGACTTAAGTTTTGATGCCAGATATAATGATATTTCCCAGAGTTTAACGGTTCAAAATGATAATATTCAAAAGCTTAAGATATTAAATATAAATGTAAAGGGATCATATAAATTTAGAGATAATTTCCGTGTATGGTTAGCGGCCAATCTGCAGTATTCAAACAACAGTAGCAGCAATACCATTATTAGCTCATCTAGTTTTATTCCAATAAGTGGATTAAGATATGCCGGAGATAGTTTTGGAGTTATAGAAATAATTTACAGTAGACCTATAGCATCAAACAGCTTTAACTCAGCAATTACAAATAAATTGTCATTTGAGTATGAACGCAACATCACTAATAAGATGTCCATGTTCTTACAAGGACAAGACCTTTTGCAGTGGAATAGTCGACAAGGTATTAGCGTATTAAGTACTCAAAATTTCGTAACTATAGATAATTACAACATCAATCAATCTTTCATTCTCATGGGAATTAAGTACAGAATATGACGAAAGTAACTCCTGACAACAATAGACATAACTCCATACTCCCTATCGGTCGTACAGAGTATGTCATCACCGTCAGACTGTGCAAAAACCCACAAAAAATAATTTATAAAAAATTATTAAAATAGAGAAAAAATACATAAATTCATGGTCTAATAAATTAATTAACTATGGATTATGTAAGAGGAGTAGATCGGCACCAACTAACGATGATAAGCCTGGAACAAATGGTCGGCAAAAAAGCCTTTGTCAGGATTATCGATGCTTTTGTAGAAGGCCTTAATTTGGATGATTTCGGTTTTACAAACACAACTTGTCAAAAAGAAGGGAGGCCGCCCTACCGTCCGTCGGATCTTTTAAAATTGTATATATATGGCTTTCGATATAAAATACATTCTTGCCGGCGCTTAGCGCATGCGTCGAAAGTCAATGTAGAGCTGATGTGGCTATTGCAAGGGCTACAGCCCCATTACAAGACCATAGCGAATTTCAGGAAAGATAATCCCGAGGCCTTTCAAAAAGTATTTAAATATTTTTTATTGATGCTCAAAGACTGGGATCTGGTGGATGGTAAAACGGTAGCGATAGACAGTTTTAAAATCAGAGCACAAAATAGTTTAAAAAATAATTATAACGAAGGAAAAATAAACAGGCACCTGGATTATATAGATGAAAAAATCAAAAAGTATGAAGAGCAATTAAATCAGGAAACTAAGCAAGAAAGCAGAAATGAGATAATAGATAAAATAGATCATCAGGTAGAAAAATGGAATGCGTATTGCGAGCTGGGACAAAAGTTGTATGATGATCAGATTAGCCAGTTGTCAACGACAGATCCTGATGCACGGGCGGTAGTATTGCATCGCAACATAGTCAATGTGGGCTACAATATCCAAGCGGCCGCTGATAGCAAAAACAAGCTGCTGGTGGGCTTGGAGACGGGGGGAGTAAACGACACCCATGCCCTGAGTACAATGGTCAAAGAAGTACAAGCCAATTTGGGAGTGGAAAAGATGGATGTATTGGCAGACAAGGGCTACCATACGGGAGATGAATTGAGCAAATGCGAAGGGTTAAAAGTCAAAACGTATGTATCTCCGAAAGCCAATGCCGCCATCAAACAATATAAAGTATTTCCGATGGAAGCATTTAAGTACCATCCCGGCACAGATACCTATCGCTGTCCCAATG
>JALTWL010000299.1 GCA_027047045.1 Micavibrio sp. | reverse complement strand
AATCAAATTTACCTACTATCGCGATGATGGAATTGCCTTTGAGGCCTTTAAAAGTGGAGAATATAATTTTCGCCGTGAAAAAGATATAGTTAAATGGAAAACTGGCTATAATATTGATGCCATTCAAAATGATGAAATTAAATTAAAAACATTCAAACATAGCCGCCCCGATGCCGTGAAATCTATTGTATTTAATACAAGACGAGATATATTTTCAAATATAAAAGTAAGGCAAGCTCTCAATATAATGTTTGATTTTGATTGGCTAAATAAAAATCTATTTTATGGCGCTTATAAAAGAATTGATAGCTTTTTTCCAAATTCAGAGCTTGCAAATCCTCTTTTAGAAGAAAATAAGCTTAATAAAAGAGAAAAAATGCGAACTGCACTGAAACTACTAAAAGATGCGGGCTGGCAAATAGTGAATAAAAAACTAACTAATATAAAAACAGGTAAAATTTTTAACTTTGAAATATTACTACAAACAGCTGAGGAAAAGAAAATCGCCCTTGCCTTTGCAAAAGATTTAAAAAGAATTGGAATTAACAGCTCTATTAGACAAGTAGAAGCTGCACAATATCAAGGACGACTAGATAATTTTGATTTTGATATGATATTTTTTACTTGGATAAATTCTCTGTCCCCTGGTAATGAACAAATGAACTATTGGGGAAGCAAAGCTGCTGATATAAATGGTAGTCGTAACTACGCAGGTGTAAAGGATAAAAATATTGATAAACTAGCCGATGCAATCGCTAGAGCAAAAACTAGAGAAGAACTAGTCAAAAGAACTAAAAAGTTAGATAGAGCATTACTTGAGGGATACTACACAATCCCCTTATATTATTTAGGATATGATATGATTGCGTATAAAAAGCAGTTAAAAGCACCAAATAAAACACCTCTTTATGGAACAGTTATAGAAACATGGTGGTATGAAAATAATTCAAAAAAATAAAATAAAAAATACTTGGCGTTTTTGCCAGCTATGCTACACTATTTCGTGTTAGGTTTATTTTAAAATCCATTATTGTGGAAGGGATATTTGGTAAAAATGTTTAAAAATATGAGTTTTAAGATTGGAATTGGTATTTTGTCTGTTACTTTGCTTGCTGGCTGTACTCCTCCAAAAAGTAAAATGGCTGATGCTTATTGGCAAAGGGTGGAGGCTCAATCAGCACTTTACTTAACTGGTCCAAAAGCACAACAGCAATTAGAAGAAAATATAGCAACTTGCGTGCGTGAGGTTGACGAGCTTGTTGAGTTGGGGGCTTTGAGAGAAACCACCCCACCAGATACAAGAAGTGCTTATCATAATGCTTTAGAGGCATCTGGTGATTTAGATTATTTTGAAACACCAACTAGATATAAAGATATGATGGTAGCTCATAGCGATTTTCACGACTTTGAAAGTTGTATGCGTAGTAAAGGTTGGGAACGTGTAAAATATGTTAGATATCAACAAGAAATATCAGCAAAAAAAACACGCAATATATTAGGTAATATTAGAAAATACGGGACAGCTGTTAGTAAAAAAATAGATAACGATGAAGAAGATAAAAAAGGCAATTTTGATACATTAAATCAATAATATTTTATTTATTTGATTAGATTTAGGACTGTTTTTTCTACTTTCTCAACGCTTAGGCTGTCCATCATGGTTTTTGTTATTTCCAATGGTGCATCAGCAAGAAGTTCCTCTGCAGTCTTTAGGGTGGTTACATAGGCTGTATTTTTTCCCCAAGGGCTATATATTTGAGGGTAACTAGGACCAAAAAGCCCAACTGTTGGAACATTTACTGCTGCGGCTATATGCATAAGACCAGAATCATTTCCTATATAAAGATTTGACTTACTAATAAAAG
>JALTWL010000298.1 GCA_027047045.1 Micavibrio sp. | reverse complement strand
GATTCATTGTTTCTTGTAATACCTGGTCAGAAGTTGTTATTGTTCTTGCATTTGCCTGATAAGCTCTTTGTGCAGTTATAAGGTTTATAAATTCTCTAGATATATCAACATTTGATAACTCTAAAAATCCACCTCTAACTTTTGAAATAACACCTCCCGGAATAATGATAGGTGTAAATGTTTGGCTATTTTGTACAAACAGATTATTTCCTTTTCTTATTAATGTCTCTTTATCCTTAAATGTAGCAACTGCAATCCTGGCCCAGTCTCTAAATTGACCATTTGAATACACCCCTCTAACTAAACCGTCTTCACTTACAGATACAGAAAGTAAATCACCTTTACTATAACCATCTTGCTCTGCATAGAAAACAAATTCAGACTTTAACTGTTTTAATTCTTTTATATCTAAAACATACTGTATGTCTTCTCCTCCAGTATTTAAAGTCTGTGAATATGTATTCTTAGTAGATACTAACTCCATTTGGATTTTGTTTGGTTCAACATTTAAATTTCCTGAAGAATCACTATATTCATAAACAACATCTATTTGAGATACATTTGCAACACCTGTAATATTTATGTTACCAGTTGTATAGTCTATAGTTCCTATAACGGTGTTAGTATCTAAATTTATAATGTTTCCACTTCCATCATCTGCCCAATTCACTAGCTTTGTATTTAAAGAAGTGTCTATATATTTTCTTATATAGACTGAATTTGGTTGAACATCCTGCACAGTACTATCGGCTAAGACAGAGGAGTTATTAGCGATTCTCTTAGAATAATATCTATAATCAACAGTTAAAGTTTCTGTTTTTCCATTACCAACAAATGCATTGATAGTAATTTTTCCTGTATCATAATCAATGCTACCAATAATCCTATTATTATCATCTAAATCAATAATATTTCCATTACCATCGTCTATCCATCTAACCTTAAAATCAGCAGTTCCATCGTTATAGTTACTTATAATAATAGATCCTGGTAAAGAAGCTGTTTTATCTAGATAAAAAATTCCATTGTCCAGTGTTGAATCCTCTACTGGATTTTCTGCAGATACATCTGTTACATCCCCTTGCATAGTTACTGTGTTTAATTGTCCTAATCCATTAAATTCTAGCCTCAAAAAGGCAAATTTATTTTGATTTGCATTTTCAAAAACAATAGGTTCATCGTCTAAAACACCAAACACTTTCCAAACATTTGGTGATTCATGAACAAAGTAATATTTCACCTCATGGGATATTCCTAAAGAGTCATATATAGTAATAGCATTTACATAACTATATGTATTTGCATCATTTGTGTTAAAAATACTTCTTATTAATTTGCTACTAGCATCTAAGTTTGCAGGTGGTTTTATTGCTAAATTTGAAGTTACTTTTGGATTCATATCACTAGGAATATTTATTGGACCAACTGCCCCTGAAATGTTACCTGATTCATCTAAAGACCAACCAAGTAAATACATTCCATTTATATTTATTAAATTCCCATCGGCATCTGTTCTAAATTGACCAGCCCTTGTATAATATGTAGTTCCAAGCTGGTCTTTTACCATGAAGAAACCTTCACCATCTAAAGCTAAATCTGTTGGTGAGTTTGTATTCATTAAAGAACCTTGAGAAAAATCCTTAACTGTGCTTGCAACAAAAGCACCACCACCAATTTCAATATTTTTAGGAACATTATTAGAAAAAGCTGTAGTGCTTCTTGTGATTAAATCATTAAAATTAACTATTTCTGCTTTGTAACCTACAGTATTAACATTTGCTATGTTATCTGATATTACAGAAAGCCATTCCTTGTTAGCATTTAAACCTGCATTACCTGTGTAGAATGATTGAATCATGGCTTTATCCTCCTA
>JALTWL010000297.1 GCA_027047045.1 Micavibrio sp. | reverse complement strand
ATGCACGCTTATTGCCCGGCGAAAACATGCTCCTTTTGCCCGGACAGCGACCTCGTGCAGTTGTCACAGGCCATGTGAGGCGACACTGGCTTGCACGGCGTCCTTTGCGTGAATGTGGCTACACCTGCCATGCCACGCCAAGTATGCCTCCTTGGCTGCCGAACAATGCCGTGCTCATCGCTGATAAGAGCCCAGGGCAGCAGGCTTTTCGGGATACCTTGGCCAAGCGTGGGATTACCGCCTGCATCCCTTCTTCCAGGGCACGTAAAATCCCCATCCCGCACGATGAACGCCTCTATCGCAAACGCAATGTCGTGGAGCGCTTCTTCGCAAGGCTGAAGGATTTTCGCCGCATCGCTATGCGCTATGATCGTTGCCCGAACAGCTTCTTCGCCGCCGTTATCATTGCAGCCATAACCATTGCGTTCCTCTGATCGTTATGAGTCCTGAGCCTAGCTATACATGGATATTCCACATTACTAATATTCAAGCACTTCTTGTAAATTTATATATTTATACAAAAATTCATGATAAAGAAAAAACTTTTACTGATTTCCAGCAGAACTACAATGAAATTATATTCAATGAATTCATCTTTTTTAGTTTTCTTTCAAGAAAAAATTGCCAACCTTCTGAATCCCCTCTCTATTCCGGTTCCCCTATCCTCATCTTAGGTCATCTTTCATCAGAAAAAATATGGATATTTTCAGTTTTTACCTTTTTCCACCTCCTTCAACAGTGGCTCCAATAATTTTTTTGCCATTTCCATGATATATCCATCCATTGCATAATCTATTATACCTATTGCAAAAACAACAATACTAAAAGAAAAAATAGAATAAGTCATAATATTTACAACAGAGCTTACAAAAGGAATAAGGCTTATGAGAGCAGCCTTATCTGAAGCAATTCCGATTTTTGTCAAACCAAAATACATAAGAACAAAAAATACTATTCCTCTCCCTGTACGGATAAGAATCTCAGGCATTTATTTCTCCTTTCGTCTATTACTGGCTAAAATGAGCTTGGATAACACTTTCGGCTACTAAACTAGATTTAACGGCACTGCATAACTTTGTCAAGCCATAACATGCGGTAAAATTTCATCCCGCTGGTTGGTATGATGGGGCAGATGATATCCTATTTCAAGTAAATGGTTGAAGCGACACCCCTATAAGTTGAGTTATTTCTCAAACACAGCCTTGAAATAGCCTCAAACTCGCGCTTGCCATCCTATCTGGCATTGGCTATGGTGCCAAACAACAACATAGTGGATATATATGAAATGATTCTTGCATAGTCGGAGGTATCGTTATGTGTTCGCAAAGGGTCATTCCTTTTATCATGGCAGGCGGCAGTGGCACTCGCTTATGGCCGGTATCGCGTAAAGCTTTTCCAAAACAATTTATCCCCTTGTTAGGTGAAGAATCTTTGTTTCAACAAACTTGCAAAAGATTGCAGGGGGAGATTTTGTCAAATCCCGTTGTCATTGGTAACGTTGAGCATCGTTTTATTATGGCTGAGCAATTACGACAGTCAGATGTTCCTGTAGATTCTATTGTTCTTGAGCCTGTTGGCCGCAATACAGCGCCGGCAGCAATAGTGGCGTCGCTACTTGCTTTGGAAAAAGATAAAGAAGCACTTGTCCTTCTGCTGCCTTCTGATCAATTCATAGAAGATTCTGATATTTTCTATAAAGCTATTGTTGATGGTGTAGAGTTGGCCAGCAAAGGATATATAGTAACGTTTGGCATAGAGCCGAATACCCCTCATACAGGATATGGGTATATCAAAGTTACAAAGCAGATAGGTCCCGCTTTTCTGGTGGAGCGCTTTGTTGAAAAACCTTCATTAGGGCTTGCCAAAACTTATTTAGAAGAAGGGA
>JALTWL010000296.1 GCA_027047045.1 Micavibrio sp. | reverse complement strand
ATATATATATATATATATATATATATATATATATATATATATATATAGTTATTTTCTGCTTTTGCAGACATTTTTATATTTTAAAAGTAGTAATTGCTTCTTTAGATCTGTGAGCACATTTTGCTGCTCTCTCTCTCATATGGATATTGCCATATAACCATGTTTGTAGCTGAACGCTGTTCTCACAATTCTAGATGCAGATGATCATGATGCAGTCACAAAATTCCGAGCAGGACAGCGAAGAGAAGCACAATCTGAGGCTGCAAGTTTTCTGTGCAAACGAGGAGATCACAAACTTAATAAAGAAGATGGAGGATTACGAAAAGTCAGAAGTATGTAAGAGGTTTCTTATGTCTGAGTTAATTATTATAATCATAGTGGGTAGATATTCCTATTTGTTTCTGAATTCCCATTAATACGTACTTAATTTTTTGAGACACTAACCAGAAATATTTTATGTGTGAGGGCATATTGTGATGTCATGGAGCTAGGAGACGAGTGTATAGATGGGTAAGACATATATGAATTGGCTGATGGCATGAGGCTTCTAGCAAAGGAAACTGGCATATATTTTACCATTATGAAAACGTCTCTTGATAGCAGTATAACTAGATAAAATGTGTTTAATAATGCATCAATAGGTATTATGTTACAAGTTCTGATTGTTATAGAGCCTTTGACCGCATAACTTTGATAACAATATAACTAAATTAAAATGTCTTTAATACATCAGTAGGTATTATGTTACAAGTTCTGATTGTTATATAGCCTTTGACCGTATTACGTTGATAACAATATAACTAAATTAAAATGTGTTTAATACATCAGTAGGTGCTATGTTACAAGTTCTGATTATCTATATAATTTTTGACCATATTACTCAGACAACAATATAAATTAAAATATTTAATACATCAGTAGGTATTAAAGAATAATTTAAAAAAATGTATATTTAATGCATTAAAAAATTAATAAAAAAACATTCTTCTCAAAATCAGCAAAAGTTTTAAATACGCTGGTCACAAATTTGCTTTAAAATACACTTTTGAGGAAACCTTCCTTTTAAAAGAGTTGCTTTAGATTAGATGATCATTTTCTGAGATGCTTTCAAAGAGAGCTCTGTTTTTTAATTTTACCTCACTTCAGACAAAACTGAAGGAACTCCTCCAGGAATCACAGAGACACATGGAGAAAGTGAAAGAGGAAAAACTTTCTTTGGAGAGACAGAAGGAAGAAAACGAGAAGATGGTAGACGAAATGAAGTGCAAGATCGCTTCTTATGCCAACACATTAGAAGTGAGTAGCATATAGTGCAGACTGTTTAGCACGGTCTTCATCCATCCATCATAATCAACTGTCTGCCCCTGTTATTCATCTCTATTTATCCTGACATATCAGATCTGTTTTTCTATCCATCACTTTATTATATGCAACAGTCTGCCCATCTTATCAAATCTGTTTTTCGATCTATCACTTCATCATATTCAGTACTCTGCCTATGAAGTCTGTCCGTGTTTTAACCTGTTAAATATGAATAGAGGAACTGTTGAAATTTGTTTCACATCCTGTGGAGCACCTACCTTTGTAATCATTTATCAAAAAGAAGTATATGTAAATAGGACATATGTATTCCAGTCAGTTCCTAGTAACCACTGATTAAACAATGTGCTGGGGTGTCATTACACATTCATTTCCTAATAGCCACTCATTAAATAATAGCTACTGATTAAGCAATGTTCTGGGGTGGCAGTAAACAGACATTCCTTTCCAAATTGATGAAACAGTATTCTAGGATGTCATTATACAAACATTCTTTGTCCTTTTCTAATAGCCATTGACTAAGCAATGTACTGTGGTGTCATTAACAAACGTTCCTTTCCTTGTCTCAAAATTATGCAGCCCATAGAC
>JALTWL010000295.1 GCA_027047045.1 Micavibrio sp. | reverse complement strand
ACGCATAGCAACATTGACGGGCTTACTTATTACAACAGACCCAGCAGGTCGTTTCCATGTTGCTTGCGCTGATATCCCCGATATAGAGCGCGGTAGTAATTTCTTATTAAAATTAGATGAGAGAACCTTACCTACTGGCTATCGTATAACGACAGAAAATCCACGCTCAGTTAGGGTAACTAGAGGAAAAATGACTACATTAAACTTTGGTGCGGCTATCCAAAGAGTGGTGCGTATTGATATTCAAGATAGTGCATTTATTAAAGATAAAGCCAAATTAAAAGAGGAATGGTTAAGAGAAATTGAAAAACTTCCCAATAGTTTAAGAAAAGCTCCATCAGTTATTAGGGTATCTTACACAGTTAAGGGTGAGTCTGTAAAACTAGCAAAAAAACGTATTAAATATGTGGTTAAAACAATAGAAAATATCTGGAGTAAAAGGGATTGTTGCCACGAGATAATGATTGAAGAAGAATTGATAAATTTAGATAAAAGAGGGGGGAGTAACCAATGAGAAAATATTTACTTAAATACACCGCCTCTGCAGTTGTGATTGCTATGCTCACTACAACATCTGCTTTTGCAGATTTGGACAGATGTACAAAGGATAGTTTTTGTCAAAAGCCAGAAAAAATTGGTAAACAAATTTATAGCTCTAGAGTTGATAAAAGACTGTTGGATAAAGCACCTAAAAATACAGAGTTTCGCAATAACGGTAAAAGTAAATCTTCACAATGTGGATTGGGTAAAGAGTTAGAAAAGCCAGACTTACCATTTCGTATTTCTATAGATGGCGCGCCCATTGCCAGTGATGATGTGATAAATGGCGCAGATATTACAAGATGTGTTGATAAAGCTTTAGATAGGGCGGATATTCAAGTACGTTTTGACTCTTTGACAGATAATCAAGCTCTAAATATAACAGCAGTACCTAGGACAGCGGTTAGAGGCGAGAAAATAGTCTTTACCCCATATTCAAACTATACAAATTATATCAAAAAAGCTGAAATTCGCATTTTTGAAGATAAGCAATCGGTCACAGGCAGACCTTTGCAGGTTATTAAACTTGCTTCATCTCTGAATAAAGATGCATTTTGGACAGCACCTAAAAAATCTAAGCTAGATAGTGTTAAATATGTATTGCGAGTTTATGATAATTCAGGCAGATTTGATGAAACAGCACCTGTTAGTATGCGTCTTGTTGATAAAGCGCGTAAAATTGACGATTTGCAAAAAAATGATAGAGAAAAACTAGCAGGCTATGGAGAAAATAACTTAGCAATCAAAAATATCTCAGTTTCTGGTGGTATTATAACGGTTAATGGTAAGAATGTTAAGACAGGTACAAAAGTAACCGTGATGGGGGTAGAGGTTCCTGTTGATAAAGGCGGGAAGTTTGTTTATCGGCAAGTTATGCCTGCTGGAAGGCACAATGTTGAAATTGTAACAGAAGATCCAAATGGTATTCGGGGAGAATTTACTCGCTCTCTTTACATACCAGAGCAGGATTGGTTTTATATTGCACTTGCTGATTTAACTATTGGTAAAAGTGACACAAGTGGGCCTGTTCATTTAGTGCGTTCTGACAATAGTGATAGAAATAAGGGCCGG
Source organism: Micavibrio sp. (assembly GCA_027047045.1). GTDB lineage: Bacteria > Pseudomonadota > Alphaproteobacteria > Micavibrionales > CSBR16-224 > JAJFGX01. The sequence continues at coordinate 7,807 of JALTWL010000295.1, read as the reverse complement.
ACTTATGCTGATGGAAGACTTGCTTTTTATGTCAAGGGAAAGATTAAGGGAAAATATCTTTTAACTGCAAGTGCGGACACCAAAGAGCAACCATTTGAAGATTTATTTTCTAACTTTACTAGTAAAGACCCTAGATATTTATTAAGAAGAATTGATCCAAATGCTTATTATCCTATTTATGGCGATGATTCCACAACTGTAGAAGATGCACCGACACAGGGTAAATTCTATGTTAAGTTGCAAGCAGATAAATCACATGTTCTTTGGGGGAATTTTAAGACAAAAATTACAGGCACTGACTTATTAAATTATAACAGAGCGCTATATGGTGCTAATGCAGAATATTCAAGTCAAAATATGACAAGTTTTGGTGATAGTAGAACAGAAATAGATGCTTTTGCCGCAGATCCTGGTACTGTATCTTCATATGAAGAGTTTCGTGGAACGGGTGGTTCACTTTATTATTTAAGAAGACAGGATTTAGTTATTGGCTCTGAGCGTCTTAGAATTGAAACGCGTGATAAAGATTCAGGGATTATACTTAGCAGTAAATCTTTAGTCTATGGTCAAGATTATGAAATAAATTATATTCAAGGACGAATAATGTTAAATGAGGCACTAGCCTCAACTACAGATGATGGCAATACTGTTAAAACAGGTTCAATTTCTGGTAATCCTTTGTTTTTAGTGGTTAATTATGAATATTCTCCAGGAGTTACAGAGCTAAATAATTTAACAAAAGGTGGGCGGGCAAGTCATTGGCTTAATGACTATGTAAAGCTTGGGGTGGCAGCATATGACCAAAAAGGTTCTGGTTTAGACCAACTATTAGCTGGGGTAGATGCAACCATTCGCTATAAAGAAGGAACTTATATCAAGCTTGAAAGGGCGCGTTCAGATGGTGCTGGAAATGGTGGTATATCTTCTTTGAACGGTGGTTTTAACTTTAATACAATAGACCAAACAACAACCAATAATATCAAAGCTGATGCTTACAGAGCAGAGTTAAACATTAATTTACCCGATATTACAAAAGATAAATATAATGGTAAAATCAGTGCCTATACAATTAGCCGAGATAATGGCTTTTCTGGACAAGGGCAGTTTACTTCAGAAGATATTATGCAACACGGCTTTATTGCAGACTTGCCAGTTAGTGATAAATTCACCTTAAACGCAAAGGGTGACTATAAGTTAGGCAGTACAACTGGAAAAATAAGAACAGGTGAAGTAAGTGGTAATTTAAAAGTAAGTAAAGAAAATAGCCTTGATTTGGCAGTTCGCTTTGATGATAGGGGCAATACGAATGCTGGAGGGGTGAGCAATATACTATCAAAAACTGGAAGTAGGACAGATGTTGCTGTTAAATATTTATACACACCACTTAATGATAAAGATGAAAAAGAAAGATATGAAATTTACGCTCTGGGGCAGTTAACCGCTAATAATACAGGCAATAGAAATAAAAATAATCGTTTGGGGCTTGGCGGTAAATATAGCCTAAATGATAGAGTAAGCCTGACAGGTGAGGGAAGTGTGGGTAGCTCTGGCTGGGGAAGTCAGGTTGGTATTGAATATGCTAAATCTGATAGAACAAATTATTATCTTAATTATTTAATAGATACTGACCGCACAGATATGGGATATAGAGGAAAACGCTCTAACTTAGTTGTTGGTGGCAAGTCTAGATATACTGATAGCCTTTCTGTTTTTGGTGAGGAACGCTACCAAACTTATGATAGTGGCGCATCTGGTTTAATTCATTCATTTGGGCTTGATTATAGTGCAACTGATAGATGGACATTTGGTGGACGATTTGAAAACGGTACTGTTTTTGATAGAAATGCTGGTGATATTAAAAGAACGGCTGTGTCTTTTTCATCTGGTTATCAATATGAAAAGACTAAATATATAGGTAATATTGAATTTAGATTGGAAGAAGGCAATGTTACAGGGGATAGAGCCACATGGTTAATGAAAAATAATTTAGTGTATCAAACAAATGCGAATTGGCGCTTTTTAGGAGATTTTGATATTGCCATGAATTCGCTTGGAAATAATAGTAATTTGGATATTGATTTTATAAATATAAAATCTGGATATGCATATCGTCCAATTGCAAATGATAAATTTAATGCTTTGTTTAGGTATGAATATCTACAAGATTCTGCAATAACGGGACAGCTTTCAGCTAGTGGAAGTGGCAATGCAAGTAATTTTGAACAAAAGAGCCATGTTTTATCTATTGATACGATTTATGATATTTTTCCCAAATTATCATTGGGTGGTAAAGTTGGCTATAGATTTGGACAATTAAGGGACAAAACTATTTCAGGTTCAGATTTCTTTGATAGTCAAGCATATTTGCTAATCGGTCGTGCTGACTATCATATTGTAAAAGAGTGGGATATTGTGGGTGAGATTAGATATTTAGATGTAAAAGAGGCAAAAGATTCAAAATTTGGCGCATTAGTGGCAGGCTATAAACATGTAAACCAAAATTTAAAAATGGGGGTTGGATATAATTTTACAGATTTTTCTGATGATTTAACCGACCTTAGTTATACAAGTGAGGGGGCATTTTTCAACGTTGTTGGTAAATTTTAAATTAAAGCCAGCCTCTAATTTTGCAATATATATTTAAAGATTCTAACAAATTATTTTTTGCCCAGCCATTTCTAACTCGTCTGTTTCTGTCAACTTCTATACATGATTTGCCATAAATTAAAATATCTATTGCTGCTGAGTGATGCAATTCTTTTTCTTTGCAGCTCTTTGCCCATTTAAAATAAATATTTATTAGTTCCCCTTCATAGTCGCTATGATTTACGCGGCTAGTAGAAATTTTTGCAAGATGAGGGGCGGATATACGGTAACCAAGCCCTTTACTCATCAATTGAAAGGCTCTATCAATTGCAAGGGCAGCATCTTGTTGTGCATTTGTCATTTTATTCCAGAGTCTAGCATCTAAAATACGTTGTTGATATTTTTTACTTTTCCTTTTGTTACTTGTCTTGACTAAAATAGCAGTTGTAGGACTGTGTTGCTCTTGTAATGCATGTGGGTTTTGGGTGTTATTAGCTGTTTTTTTAGTTTTTTTCTTTTTTGATTTAAAGCTCCAATCAGGTTGCCAATTTTCCCATTCATCAAAAGAATCAGTCATAATAATGCTCCTATTTTTATTTATATTAACTAAATAGCAAGGCAATATACAAAATGTCAATATTTAAATAAATAAATTTACTTTTTATCAATATTTTTTGCTTATGATATAATAAATATATAGTTTTATTTACAGTAATGAAAATAATCTATATTATTTAAATAATGTTTTATAAATTTTTTGCATATTTGTTAATATTTATGTGGGGGGATAATTATGAAATTACATGAATGGATTAAAATGATAATAGACACTACGCCTAGTTTGACTCAAAAAGGCTTGGCTGAGGCAACTGGTTTAAATCCAGCAACAATAAACAGAATGTTATATGGACGCAGACATATAAGGGCAGAAGAAGTACCACTAATAGAGCAATATCTAGGGCGTAAATATAATGATAACGATATAGATAATAGCACGGAATATACACAGCCTGCATCTGATAGTAATCGTGCATTTTCTGATATTATGCCTAGACAGGGATTTATCACTAAAAATAATATTACAACGGATATACCAGTTTATTTTTCTTGTGCAAATAAATGGCAAGATAGCTTGATTTTGGATAAAGCTAAAATAGTTGATTGGGTTGCAAGACACCCCGCCCAGCAAAGCAATGATGATGCTTTTGCAATTTATATTACAACTAATCAATTTGAGCCGAGATATTATATTGGAGAGCTTTTATATATACATTCTGCTCGCCCACCAATATCTTCTCAAGATTGTTTATTAAAAAAGTATGATGACTCGGTAATTTTGGCTAGATATAAGGAACAATCTTCCGAATATGTAATTTTGAATAGTTTGTGTACTAAGAGAGAATTAAAAATACCTCTGTCAGAAATAGATAGAATTTACTCAGTCGTTGGTCGCGGTTAAATGCGCAATTACAGTACCGTAAGAGCTAGCAATTTCCATACGAACAGGAATAGTAGGGCCATCTTTATCCAATTTGGCTAGCCAAATAGTGGGTAGTTTATTACGCTTTTTTGTATGATTTTGAACGGCAAGCCAACCTCGTTTATAATCTTTCTTTTTAAAGCCTAAAACAGGCTTTACTTCTACTATACATTTTATTGCCTCGCCTGAGAAAACAGAATATTTACTTTTTCTAATAACTGATTTACCAACCTCTCTAAAAACAAGATTAAAACGACGCTTACCATCAAAAACAGGAACACTACCATTACAACTATTTTCTTTTCCTGCGGTTTGTAATATTTTAATCGCGCCAGTTAGCATATCAACTGTATCTTGTGTTAAGTTATCTTTAAAATTAGTTTCTAATTTTTCTTTACCATCTTTTATTGATTTTTTAGCTTTTACAGACCCGTTTTCATATTCTAATAGAGTTATTTTAGCCTTATTTTTCCAATAGCTAGTAGATTCGTATTTAGCAGGTATAAAGCCTTCCTCTGTGGTTTCACCAAAAGTTTCAAAATGACCACGCCAAGGAAATAATTTGCCAATTAAACCATTTGTTTTTGCCTCTAACGCTATATCATATTTTTTTGTGTCCAGACTCATATTAAGAGAGGCTTTTAATGCATGCATACCGCCAGCATAGACGTTATATTGTAATTTCATATCCTTGTTTGTCATATTTGATGGAGCAGCTACAATCCCGCCAGAAAATAAAAATAAATATGCAAATAAGAATAAAGCAACAGTAATAATTTTAAATTGTTTCATAATTACTTTACCTTACAAAATATGATGATATTATTTTAACAACAGCTATAAAGTAATAAATTATGACAAAAAAGTCAAGTGGATTGTTAAGATATGCCAATCGTGAAAATAAAAAACAGAGCAATTATTGAAGTAGTTGGTAAAGATAGCAAGGCTTTTTTACAATCATTGATTACTCAAGATATAAATTTACTTTTATCAAAAGAATCGGCTTATGCTTGTTTGCTAACGCCTCAGGGGAAATTTTTATATGATTTTATCTTAACTAAAAAAGGAAACAGTATTTTTTTAGAATGTGAAAAAGCAAGAATTGCAGATTTGGTAAAATTGCTAAATATGTATGCTTTGCGGGCGGAGCTTAAAATTGTGAATTTATCCAATAAATATAACATATATGCTTGTTGGGGGGGCGATAGGTTAGAGGGCGCTTATCAAGACCCTAGACTAAATGAGCTTGGCTTTAGGCTGATTTGTGATAATGATAAAAAGGTAAAAACTACAGCGATATTTGAAGATTATGATTATCACCGCACATTATTGGGAGTGCCAGATGGTAGCCGTGATATGAAGCCTAAATTTAGTAATTTACTAGAATGCAATATTGATAAATTTAATGGTATTTCTTGGGATAAGGGTTGCTATATTGGGCAAGAACTAACTGCTCGCATGCGATATAGGGGAAAGATAAAAAAACAAATGGTAACAGTAAGAGGTAACAACCTCCCTAAATTTGGGGAAAATATTACAAATAAGCAAAAAACAGTTATAGGTGAAATGCGAAGCTCTGTTTTAGATATTGGTTTGGCTATCTTTAAAAAAGAATTCATCAAGGATATGCAAAATAAAAATGAGGAAAATATCATAGATTTAAGTAGGTGCTAACCATAAAATATAAAAAAAATTATTTGAACTATTGCGTATCGTTTTAAGCTATGCTACATACGCTCTTGTGGAAAGATTCTTGAATTTTTGAAAGGTTAAGATTTGTGTCATCAAAAGTTGATATAAACAAAATTGCAAGACGTTATGCAACAGCTGCTTTTTCATGGGCAGAAGACGTAAAGAAACTATCAAAGCTTGAAAGCGATTTAGCTATATTAAAGCAACTGCTGGATATAAAAGAATTTGTAGTTGTGCTAAATACTCCCTTAATCAGTAGGGCTGGGCATATTGATATTATGGAAAAAATTTCTAAACTGGCAAAATTTTCAGAAATAATGACTAAATTATCTGGAATTATGGCAGAAAATAGAAGACTTTATTGTCTTGCCGCTACAGTTGCAGAACTTGAAACTATGCTTTCAAAACATAAAGGCGAAATTACAGTAGAGGTAATAACGGCCATTGATTTAACAGAGGCAGAATTGAAAAAAATAGCGACATTGCTTAAAAAGCAACTAGGGCATAAAGTTGATTTAAACGTAAGCAAAGATGAAAATTTAATTGGTGGTTTAATTGTAAAGGCGGGCTCTTTAATGGTTGATAGCTCGGTTAGAACTCAATTAGAAAAAATGAAGAGAACATTGAAAAAAAGCGATGTTATGGTTGAACAAGAAACAATGAAAGAGGTAGCGTAAAAATGCAGATTCGTGCGGCAGAAATTTCATCAGTATTAAAAAAACAAATGAGCGAATTCGGGGTTGAAGCCGATGTTGCTGAGGTGGGTACAGTACTCTCAGTTGGTGACGGTGTTGCTCGTGTTCATGGTCTTGACAATGTAAAAGCTGGTGAGATGGTTGAATTTAGTGGCGGTATTAAGGGCATGGCTCTTAACTTGGAAGAAGACAATGTCGGTATTGTGATTTTTGGTGATGACCGCGATATTAAAGAAGGCGATACTGTTCGTCAAACGGGTGAGATTGTATCTGTTCCAGTTGGTAAAGAACTTTTGGGGCGTGTTGTTGACGCTCTTGGTAATCCAATTGACGGCAAAGGTCCAATTAAAGCAAAACAAAGAGGGCGTGTTGAAACTAAGGCTCCCGGTATTATTCCACGTAAATCAGTGCATGAGCCTATGCAAACTGGTCTAAAGGCTTTAGATGCGCTTGTGCCAGTTGGGCGTGGACAGCGTGAACTTATCATTGGTGATAGACAAACTGGTAAAACAGCAGTTGCACTTGATACTATTTTGAACCAAAAATCTGTTAATGATACAGATGATGAAAGCAAAAAACTATATTGTATTTATGTGGCAATTGGGCAAAAACGCTCAACTGTAGCGCAGCTTGTTAAAACTTTAGAAGAAAATGGCGCAATGGAATATTCAATTGTTGTATCTGCAACAGCGTCAGAGCCTGCACCTTTACAATTCTTAGCTCCATATACAGGTTGCACAATGGCTGAATATTTCCGTGATAATGGTATGCATTCGCTGATTGTTTATGATGACCTGTCAAAACAAGCAGTTGCTTATCGTCAAATGTCTTTATTACTTCGTCGTCCTCCAGGACGTGAGGCTTATCCTGGTGACGTTTTCTATTTACACTCTCGCTTGCTTGAGCGTTCTGCAAAAATGAGCGATGAACACGGAGCAGGGTCAATGACAGCGCTTCCCGTAATTGAAACACAAGCAGGCGATGTGTCAGCATATATTCCAACTAACGTGATTTCTATTACTGATGGGCAGATTTTTCTAGATACTGGACTTTTCTATAAAGGTATTCGCCCTGCAATTGATGTTGGTCTTTCTGTATCTCGTGTTGGTTCTGCTGCGCAAATTAAGGCCATGAAACAAGTGGCAGGTACAATTAAGCTTGAGCTTGCTCAGTATCGTGAGATGGAGGCATTTGCACAATTTGCCTCTGACCTTGACGCTGCTACTCAAAAATTGCTTGCTCGTGGTGCAAGGCTAACAGAGCTTTTAAAACAGTCGCAATATAGCCCCCTTAAGGTGGAAGAACAGGTTGTATCCATTTTTGCAGGTGTGAACGGCTATCTAGATGATTTAGA
>JALTWL010000294.1 GCA_027047045.1 Micavibrio sp. | reverse complement strand
TTGCTTTATATGCCAAGCGCATTTCCTGGAATTTCTATTGGTAAAGCACAAGAAGTTTTACAACAATCAGATAGATTGATAAAAACACTTCCCGAAGTCAAAAGCGTATTTGGTAAGGTTGGACGTGCAGATAGCGCAACTGACCCAGCACCTATCACTATGATTGAAACCACAATACAGCTTAAGCCAGAAAGTGAATGGCGAGAAGGCATGACAATGGATAAAATTAAGCAAGAACTTGATAGCATTGTTAAAATTCCAGGCATGAGCAATGTTTGGATTATGCCGATTAAAAACCGTCTTGATATGCTTGCAACTGGTATTAAAACGCCTGTTGGTATTAAGGTGGCAGGACCAGATTTAGATGTTATTTCTAAAATTGGTGAAGAAATAGAAAAAGTAATCAAACCAATAGATGGTACTTTGTCAGTATACGCAGAGCGTGTATCTGGTGGCAGATTTGTTGATATTGAAATCAATCGCAAGGCTGCGGCAAGACATGGGCTGAATGTCATGGATATTCAAAAAATTATCAAAACTGCAGTTGGTGGTATGAAAGTAACCGAAACAGTAGAAGGGCTAGAGAGATACCCTGTTAATTTACGTTATCCAAGAGATGTTAGAGATTCTGCGGAAAAATTAAAACAACTGCCAATCATAACACCAACTGGGGCGCATATTCCATTGGGTGAAGTAACAACTATTAAAGTTGTTGATGGTCCAGGCATGATAAGAAGTGAAAATGCTAGGCTAAATGGGTGGATATATGTGGATATTGCAGGTAGAGATTTAGGCTCATATGTTGAAGAAGCAAAAAGAGTTGTTAGAGAACAAGTAGATTTACCTGCTGGATATTCAATTGGCTGGTCAGGACAATTTGAATTTATGGAACGCGCTAAAGCTCGTATGAAAATTGTGATACCGATTACCATTGCAATTATATTGTTACTTTTATATTTGAATTTTAAAAATATGACTGAGGTGCTAATAATTATGGGCTCTTTGCCAATGGCGCTTGTTGGTGGAGTTTGGCTGTTATATCTATTAGATTACAATATGTCAGTAGCAGTAACAGTTGGCTTTATTGCCCTTGCAGGCGTTACCGTTGAAATAGGTATGCTTTTAATTGTCTATTTAAATATTTCGCTAAAGCGTAAAATGCAAGATGTCAAAGATGAAAAGCGTAAATTTACAATGGAAGATTTATATTCTGCCATTATCGGCGGTGCCTTACTTAGAATACGTCCTATCATTATGACGGTGGCTGCAATAGTTGCGGGATTGCTGCCCATAATGTTTGGAACAGGTACAGGCTCTGAGGTAATGCGAAGAATAGCAGCTCCAATGGTGGGCGGCATGCTTAGTTCCACAATTTTGATATTGTTGGTAATTCCTTCAATATTTATATTGTGGAAAAAAACTGTTTTAAAACTTAAATAAACTTTAAATTATAGGAGAAATATAAATGAAAAAATTTTTATTAACAGTAGCAACAATTGCAATATTTAGCTCACCTGCTATGGCAGAGGAATATATTGTTAAAATGGTAACTGATAAAGATGCAAAAAAAGTCTATTATTTTGAGCCAGAAGTCCTTAAAATTCAGCCAGGAGATACTGTTAAATGGGTAATGGTACAAGATGATATTCACAATGCAGTTGCAGATGCAGGACCTAAGGGAGCAGAGCTGTTTTCAAGCCCAATGTTAGAGGAAAAAGGACAAAGCTGGTCTTACACTTTTGATGGTAAAGAAGGTACATATAGCTATCATTGTCACCCACATGCAGCAATGGGTATGAAAGGCAAGATTATTGTTGGTAAAGCGTCCAAACCAGAAGAAATGGAAGGCTCATCTGGGCATGGAAAACATTCTCACGGTGAAAAAATGAAGATGCCTATGAAACATGATATGAAAGATATGAAAGCTACTA
>JALTWL010000293.1 GCA_027047045.1 Micavibrio sp. | reverse complement strand
GGTATAGAGAATCAAAATATAATAAACCCTATAAATAGTTCCAAAAAAATTAAAATTGTTTCTTGTGCTTTGATATCTCCAGTAAAAAGAATAGATTTGATAATGAAATATTTATCGAAAATTTCAATAGAACTAAATATCGAAATAGAATGGCATCACATTGGAAGTGGGAAATTAGAGAATGACCTGAAAAAAATGTCGAAAAAATTTATGCATAAATTGTTCGATATAAAATTTGTAGGATATTTGGAAAATGAAGAAATTTTTAGGTATTACATGAATAACTCATTTGATTACTTTGTTACCTTAAGTGCAAGTGAAGGTCTACCGGTAAGTTTGATGGAAGCATGTAGTGTCGGATTGCCAATAATAGCTACCAATGTAGGAGGTGTCTCTGAAATAGTCCAAGAGAAAAAAAATGGATTTTTATTATCTTCTAACCCTTCTTATGATGAATTTAAAAACAAAGTTATTGAAGCTCTTGAATATAAGCATAACAAACAGCTTTACAATAAATTACGAACAAATTCGAAAAAAATTTTTTTACAGAGCTTTGAAGCAACTAAAAATTATGAAAAATTTGTAGAAATCTTAAATAGTTTATGAAAGGCTATCAAAATTGAAAATCCTCACAATCCTCGGCGCAAGGCCTCAATTCATCAAAGCTGGGGTGGTTAGCAGAGAGATAACAAAGAGGCAAAAGAAGGGCGAGAAAATCCAAGAGATAATTGTTCATACTGGGCAGCATTACAATAAAAATATGAGTGATGTGTTTTTTGAAGAACTTCATCTTCCAAAACCTGATTATTATTTAGGAGTGGGTAGTAAAAGTCATGGTGCAATGACAGGGGAGATGATAAGTAAACTTGAAGAAGTGATGATAAAAGAAAAACCTGAGGTTGTGTTGGTCTATGGAGATACAAACTCAACTTTGGCAGGAGCAATTGCGGCAAGTAAACTCCATATACGTATAGCCCATGTGGAAGCTGGACTAAGAAGCTTCAACATGCAAATGCCTGAGGAGATAAATAGAATATTGACCGATAGAGTGAGTAGATGGCTCTTTTGTCCTACAGATACTGCAGTAGAAAATTTGAAAAAAGAGGGATTTGAAAATTTTTATTGTAAAATAGTTAAAAGTGGCGACGTGATGCAAGATGCCGCAATTTTTTATAAACAGTTTGCAAAAAAGCCTAATGCTGAGATAGACAGTGATTTTATCCTTTGTACAATACATAGAGCAGAAAATACCGATAATAGGAAAAGACTTAACAATATATTCGAAGCCCTCAAAGAGATTGCACAAGAGAGGCAAGTGATCTTGCCTTTACATCCAAGAACAAAAAAAAGATTGCTAGAAGAGAAAATCGATACCAAAAATATCACTATCATCGAGCCAGTGAGCTACTTGGAGATGGTGTGGCTGCTCGAACACTCCTCTTTGGTGATGACAGATAGTGGTGGACTACAAAAAGAGGCCTTTTTCTTTGAAAAGCCATGTATTACACTAAGAGATGAGACAGAATGGGTGGAGTTGATAGAGCATAAATTCAATGTATTGGCAGGAGCAGATAGAGAGAGAATAATGGATATCTACAAAAACTTTACGTTCAATACCAATTATGAAATCAATCTATATGGTAGTGGTAAAGCGAGTGAAAGAATTTTAAGGGATATATTGAAATGAAAGTGGCGTATGTTGCACTTCTTCCATCTTATTCTTCCGGTATTTTTAACAAAATAGAAGAAAAAGCAAAAACTTGTAAGCAATTAAACTTGCCATTTGATTTCTTTTTGATTAATACTGTTGTCGAGAAAAAGGAAAATAATTTAATTTTAATCAAAGAGAAATTATCGAATTTTGATTTTTTAAATAAAGTTTTATTGAAATTAAATTTATATGAGCTAATGGAAAAGCATATTCCATTGGATAAATATGATTTTATTA
>JALTWL010000292.1 GCA_027047045.1 Micavibrio sp. | reverse complement strand
GAATTAGTGGAGCTTGGTATAACAGTAAATTGCGCGCCTGTTGTAGATGTGCCAAGCAGATATTGCCATGAATTTCTATCAAAAAGCAGGGTATATGGTAAAGATGCATCTATGGTTAGTGAGCTAGCAAGCGAAGTTTGTAAGGCTCTATTGAATGTTGGCATTAGTCCAACTATAAAGCATATTCCAGGGCATGGCAGAGCAAAAGTTGATAGTCATAAGGAACTTCCAATTGTAAAAGCCTCTATAGATGAGCTAGAAAATATAGACTTTCTTCCCTTTAAAAATATTGCAAATAGCAAGATTGGTGGCGCTATTTGGGCTATGGGGGCTCATATAATATATGATTTAATAGATAGAGAAAATCCTGCGACTAATTCAAAATATATAACAGATAAAATAATTAGGGAAAAGATAGGCTTTAATGGAGTTTTAATTGCAGATGATATAGGTATGCAGGCACTTTCTGGCTCTATGGAGCAAAGAGCCATTAAAACCATACAAGCAGGATATGATTTAACATTACATTGTAGTGGTAATTTTGATGAGATGCGTAAAATACTAGCAAATATTGATAATATATGCGATATATCCATTAAAAATTTAGATATATCTAGAAAAATGCGATTATCAAATATAAAAAATATTAACAATATTTTGGGTGATATGTCCTTTGAGGAAGCATATGAATTTATTGAAAATAATCTAAGATGACAAAAAAACAGCGAGATAAAGAAAAAACAATAGATGAATTTGAGGAAGATGAAAAAACTCAAATAGACAGAGAAGGGCAACTGTTACTTGCACTTGATGGTTTTGATGGACCAATAGATATGTTGCTTAGCTTAGCACAAGAACAAAAATTAGATATAACGCAAATATCTATATTAGAACTTGCCAATCAATATTTAGATTTTATTGAGAAAGCCCGTAATTTAAGACTGGAACTAGCGGCAGATTATTTGGTTATGGCGGCGTGGCTTGCATATTTAAAATCAAGATTACTAATAAAAGAGGAAGAAGAAAGTGAAGAACCAAGCGGTGAGATGATGGCAGAGGCGTTAGCATTTCAATTAAGACGACTTGAAATGTTAAGAAATGTTGCAGATAAGTTAATGGAAAGACCTCAGCTTGGTTATGATATATTTGCAAGGGGGTATGCTGAGGGAATTGAAGTTATACAAAAACCTGTTTGGAATGTGACTTTTTATGATATACTCTCAGCCTATGCAGATATACAGCAACGGGCAGAGGCAAGTATATATGAAATTAAAGCATTTAAACTAATATCAATAGATGATGCGTTAGAGCGTTTAACTAAGATGTTAGGCGATATTCCAGACAGCTGGCTTAGTTTAAGAGCATTGTTGCCAGCAGGCTTGAAGGGGGAAGAACCACTTGTGGCAAAATCAATGATTGCTTCTACTTTTGGTGCATCACTGGAAATGGCAAAAAGGGGAGAGCTTGAAATAAAGCAAGAAGGCATATATAGCCCCATTTATTTGAGAAGAAGAAAGGATAGTAAATAACAATGTCAAATAATGATACAAATATAAAAGAAAATGACAGCGAATTTGACTATCATGGCTATGCGGAAGATATGCGGGTGCTAGAGGCTTTATTATTTGCATCAAAAGAGCCAGTTAGCATGGCAAAATTAGCAGAACATGTTGAAGATAGTAAAAAAGAAAGCCTGTCCGATATATTAGAAATGATAAAATATCACTATGAAAAAAGGGGAATAAATCTATATTGTCGTGATGGGGCGTGGGCGTTTAGAACAGCGCCTGACCTTGCAGGTAGGCTTAGAATAGAAAAAGAAGTACCAAAAAAACTCTCAAGAGCGGCACTTGAAACACTCGCAATTATTGCTTATCATCAACCAGTTACAAGAGCAGAAATTGAAAATATTAGAGGTGTGTCAATTAGCAAAGGCACACTTGATATTTTAATTG
>JALTWL010000291.1 GCA_027047045.1 Micavibrio sp. | reverse complement strand
TCAACTGCCTCATCTGCTGTATAGGCAACCCCACCATTTGGAACTGTTACGCCATACTCTCTTAATAATTCTTTTGCTTGATATTCATGAATATTCATTTTCTTTTACTTCCTATTTTTATTTAGAATCCAAACTTGAAGAAATAGCATAGCATTTTAAAAAAACATGGCAAATAAGATTTTTTTACCGTAACTAAAAATATTAAAAATTATCAATAAAAATATCCACCGTATCACTATGCCCCATCATTCGCATTTCATCTGTAAAGTTAAATTTTTTAAATTCTGCCTTTTGTTCTAAATCAAAAGCAATTGAACAAAGCTCTGCTAGTTTTTTTGCTTTTAAATCTGCCATCTTAGATATGTATTTTTCTTTTGGTAATTTTGAGCTTGGCTTATCCATGCCATCTCGCAACATTTTAATTTCCAGTAGCATATCTGCTATGAGCAATATGGTTTTAGCAGGGCTAGAAGGCGCGCTAGGTTTAATTCCGATATATATAGTTTTTTGCTCAGGCCTATAGTTAATCTCACGCTTAGTTTTAACAATGTATATTTTAATATTTTCTGACTTTACCATTTCCACCAAAGGATAAGAAATAGAGCTTTTTGCCAAAATCTCTAAAGATTTTTTAACCATCACTTCTGATTCTGGAAGAATATCTGCCTTAACTTCTTTTCCTATACTGTCAAGACTATCCAATATACCGTCAGTCGGCACAGCCTATTTTTCCCCCATCCATTGGTAATTAACTTCATTTTTGGGAACGGCTATTCCTTTTAGTAACATCTGCCTCTGACTAAAGGAAATACGACCTTCTTTAGTAACATTTATAACTGACGCCAACAGACAACCTGCATAATATACAGTTGCCCTTACACGAAATTCTAAATCATCTGATGGTGGTAGTCTTTCTAAGTCTATATATGCGTCCATAACGGTTTTACGCTGTGCCTTATCTAAAGAATCTAAAGAAGGTATATCTTTTGCATTTTTTATTAAATATATATCCCCCTCACTACCATGTACATGCTCAAAGAAAAAATCTAAATAATCTATAATATTATCGTCATTTAAATTTATAGGAGCCTCAGCATTTACAGCGTAAATCGGGTTCGCTGTTCCATCTAAAGCAACAAAAACGTTACCATCACCCAAATATTCCATAATAAAAGAAGGCAAAGTTGCATAATTTACAAAACGATAGATTTTAAAATTATCATAAAAATTAAGAGACTTGTAAGATATTTGAGTAAATTCTTTAGAAAACACAGCCGCCCGCTCATCAGATTTTAAGCGGTCTAGTATAGCGTGGCCCTCTTCTTTTTCTAATCTATGGAACATAGTACCTATTGAATTTATAATTTCTTCTAACAGCCCACCATCTATGATGCACTTATAGTAAGAATACAGCAATAAAAATTTTAATACTATAGAAAAAAAATGCTAGTAAAATTAAATAACTAGTTATTTATCTTTACTGCCACTGCCTTTATTGTTGTTGGTTGCTAGCTTGTGTTGCGCGTAAAACGGCGCCCTAGGCGCAGGAGCTGCCATTCCCCCACCCATAGCAGGAGCAGAAGGCGCCATTGTTAAATTATAAGAAGGCTGTGGAGCTTTAGGCGCAGGAGCATTAGGATTATAAATAGCCGTATTTGCAACAGGAGCAATAGCCCTGACAATATCGCTTACATTACCTTCAAGTAAAGTTATTTTATCATAAAGACGAAACCCACCTGCGTGGCGTCTATCTTCAGCCCCGTCATCTTCCGCTATATCATCACCAAAAAATAATATATTTTCATCTATGAGTTCATCTAATCTTAAATTATTCATCTTTAAATAACCTAACTTTTAGTTAATAAACCTAACGGGTAGTTCAAAAATATCTTGAACCTCTCCATTAGTTATATAAGCAAAATATACTTTTTGCTCTCTACGCCAGATGTTAACTATATCATGTTCTAACGGATAAGACAAGTCTTTTACGGAGTAGCTTTCCATATCATAAACAACTCTGACCGTAAAACTATCTTCTAGAAAGTGAATCTCTTTTGGCGTAGAGGGAAATTCCCTGTCACACAAAATACAAGTAGAACCATCATTAGTTTTTACTAGCCCTACATTTAAATTATCCGTATCTAAAAATTTTTTATTCATTTTTAAAGCTTACTTATGTTTTTTTATATAATTTCTAAAATTTTTGTGTTTTTGTCTTACCCGTCTTGTTTGTAACTTATAATTGCGCTCTTTAATTGGGGTTTTTAATAGTTTTTTTATTCTACTGTTTTTGCTATCCTTTATAAAGTCGTAAGCTGTTTCACCTTTATTATTTTTAATATTAATATCTGCCCTGTTTTCTAGTAGTATTTCAGTGGCTCTTTCGCGTGAATAGATAACCGCTTTCATCAAAGCTGTGTAGCCTATTTCATCTTGAGAGTTAATATCAGCCCCATTTTGCAGACAAATTTCCAATAATTCTAAGTCATTTTCTTGTACTGAGCGCCAAAGAGCTTTATTCCAGTCTTTTAAACACATACAGCTATAGCCTTTCACTATTTTTATAGTTACAATTTATAGCATATTTTACCTATATTGATAACTATTTAAAACATATACTTACTTTTTACCACTAATAACTTTAAAAACAAGCTCTAAGCCATCGGGCGTATCTTACGGTTTTTAGTTTTTTCTATGTTTTGAACAATTTTCATTTGTACAACCTAAAGGCGGGAAGATTGCTATATGACTTGTAGAGCCATCATCATATATAACATCTCGCCCCACAGGTCTTTGCACTGGCGCGCCGCACTCAGAACACAATCTATTTACGCATATTTGACAAATCCAAGATTTATATCCCTTGTTTATAATTTCTTTTTCTCTTTTATGTAGGGATAGGCCCATGCTTTTTGCTAAAAAATATCACGGTGATTTGTACAAATACGCTTTTCCTTAAATAACGCTTAACCGTTTGATAATTATAAATAAAACACTTTTTTTACTAAAAATTATAAAAATACGGGAAAATGGAGCGGGTGAAGGGATTCGAACCCTCGACTTCAACCTTGGCAAGGTTGCGCTCTACCCCTGAGCTACACCCGCAATTCTTAAGAATCTAAAGCTTAAGAAATACAACTTGGAAATATTTTCTACGCCAAATCATACATACTGTCAAGCCTATTGTTATATAAAATTAAAATTTACCGCCACATTGTTTGGAAAGCAAGTCATATTCTCTTTTGCTATCTATAACTTGTTGTCTGTGACGTCTTTTAGAACTCATAGATTTAATAAGTGGCTCTATAGACTTATTTATATAGCTTATCATAGATTT
Source organism: Micavibrio sp. (assembly GCA_027047045.1). GTDB lineage: Bacteria > Pseudomonadota > Alphaproteobacteria > Micavibrionales > CSBR16-224 > JAJFGX01. Next base: position 6,230 of record JALTWL010000291.1, on the reverse strand, counting down.
TTTTGCTTTTTCTATATTATATTTACTCCTTATTTTTATAGTATTTTTATTTTTTAATGCCTTTTTTACAGCCTGTCTTATTTTAGGAGCATATTCTTTTGCCGTTCGCCTATCTACAGATACGTGTTTTAGCTCATGCTTTAATGTTTTATTATATCTGCATCTATTATTTTTATGCTCTTTTGCTATATAAACCAAAGAATCAACTCTAAGATTGATAAAAACTTCATTATACCACATACAAATATCACCATTTTTGTAAGTTTGATAGCTTACAGATGCTTGCAACTCTACCCCTATTTTACCTGAAGTCAAACCACTTACTTTAGTATTAACATCAGCCCCATAAGGAGAAACAGTGTCTATTTTAAAACTTCCCAACTGCTGTGATGTTTTACTTGTATCGTATTTTATTTTTCTGTTCTTAATATTAACTATAATTTTTGGAGGCGCTTTACCATTACATGTTAATTTTAGCTTATTATAAGATACAGGAACAATATATTCATAATAGCTATTTGGTTGAACCACCGTTGTATCTATATCAAAAAAAAACATTGTTACTCATATCAAAATTACAAAACAAGATACTTCATTGTATCATGATAATTCTTTAATCTTACTTAACGAATTATCATTATAATTTATTTTACACTAACCTTACACTAATGTAACTTAGGTAAAGATGAACTGTAATTTCTAAATTTAGGGGCTATAAAATATGTTTAGTTTTGGCAACAAGATAGAAAAAACTGCAAAACAAATACTAGAAATATTTGATGAAGGTATAATGATTTTTGACAAAAAAATGAATCTTGTATTTATCAACAAAAAGGCAGAAGAAGTATTTGGCTATAAAGCAAAAGAAGTAATTGGTAAATCTATAGATATCTTTATTCCTGAAAGATTTTGTATTCAACATAGTATGTTTGTAGAAGAATTTGCAAAAAATAAAGATGTTTTAGTTAAAACTATGGGGGAAAGAACAAGAAAAACATATGGAATACACAAAAATGGGGAAGAATTCTTAACAAACTTAACTATTATGCATACAGATGTTGCGGGTAAATATTTTGTTACAGTAATTAAAGATAGTACAAAAACTATATCTTCTGATAGAGAATTGATTAGAATGGCAATAACCGACCCCTTAACGGGGGCGTTAAACAAAGCTGAATTTATGTTTATAGCAGAAAAAGAAACTTTAAGGTCAAAACGCTACAGTACACCTTTTTGCGTTGTTTTAATTAAAGTAGATACTTTTGAAGAACTAAATGACAAATATGGATATAGCATTGGTGATAGAGCAATACAGTGGGTTAGTAATATTTGCTGTAATACTCTTAGAAATGTAGATGTTTTTGGTCGGTGGGATAGTTCAAGATTTAGTGTATTACTGCCAGAAACCAGTCTATCGGGAGCAGAGATAATATCCTCAAGATTAACAAAGTTAATTGCAGATAATAATTTTGAAAAGGGCGGGAATATTGTTGATGTTACTATTAGTGCTGGAGTTGCTGAATACGATGATACTAAAACTTCGTTAGAAGAGGCTATGAATAATGCAAATTTAGCGCTGGAGGATGCGATTGCTAAAGGTGGCAACAATACTTCTGTATTTAGTGGTAGAATAAAAACTAAAATTTAGTAATTTTTACATTTACTTTATAGAAAAAAATTCGTATAAAACGAATCTGGTGAGGTTATTATTTTATAATATTTGCCATTTATTATTGCCCAAGTAGCTCAGTTGGTAGAGCGGAGGACTGAAAATCCTTGTGTCGGTGGTTCAAATCCGCCCTTGGGCACCATTTCTCAGGCAGTATATAAGGGGCAAGTTTAAGATTTAAAAACACTTTCTGCCAAAGATTTTTGAGCTTGTTTTTTTTCTATATCAGCTTCAACCCTTTTTATCTCTAGTTTCATTTCATCTATATAGTCCTGCAGCTCATCTATTGACATATTGTCCAATATTCTTGGAAATTCTTTTGTCTTTTTTGATATTGGCAATTCATATTCATCTATTGTCATTGGCTTACCTCCCAATTATTTAATATAAACCAAATACTTATAAAGTGATAGTTGTAATTATATGTATTATATGATATACTCGCCAAGCGGTTGGAAGCAAGAGATAGGGGTAGCAATGGACAATATAGCTAGCAATAATATTGATAAAATTGACCAACAAATAGGGCCTTCGGATACGGCTACCTTACTAGAACTTGCTTACAAACGTATAAGCGAAGTTGAAGCCGAAAAGCAGGAGCAACAAAATAGAATAGAGCAATTAGAAAAACTAGCCTCAACTGATGAGTTAACGGGGCTGTATAATCGGCGTGGCTTTATTACAGAATTTAACCGTGATATGGCGCGTCTAAAGAGAAACCCAAATATTGAAGGTGGTCTTTTTATTTTATTTGACCTAAATAAATTTAAACAAATAAATGACGTTTACGGACATTTAACAGGTGATAAAGCCCTACAACTAGTTGGACGTACTTTATTGAAAATTATTAGAAATAGTGATACCGCAGCCCGATTAGGGGGGGATGAATTTGTACTTTACCTAGCAGAAACAGACAAAGAAAATGCTATTAAAAAAGCAAAAGCTATCAGGGATACCATTGACAGCTTAACAGTTATAAGTAGCGGACATAGGATTCCTATAAAAACAAGTATGGGTTTTGCATATTGTACTGCTAACAATAAATTTGAAGATATTTATGATATTGCTGATAAAAATCTCTATCAAGATAAAGAAGTTTGTAAAAAATTAGAAAACTATAGCTAATTCCAAAGATATTTACGATACTTAAAGCTCTCTAATACTGGGTTCATTCCAAATAAGATTTCACATAGCGCAATATGTTGGGGGCTTGAGGTATTTAAACCAAGAATCTAAATAACTTTTAAGAATGGTTATAATTTAACAATCAGTTGGTAAGCGCCTTCTACCCAATTTTAATTTTAATCTTTTTGGAGAATTTTTAAAACGCACACTAAATCTACATAGTAAAAATATAGTTCCTATGATAGAACCAAAAGTAGTTGCCATTGATATAAATGTTAAATTTGATATGTCTTTTCTAGATTTATCTCTAAGCTCAGCATTTATTGCGCTTGCAGCTGAGTATTTGTCTTTTATTTCACCTAGCTTTACTACCTCAACAGCTGTTTCATCTAGTGAACCAATTGCGCTAAAAATATCTGAGGCAAAATTTGTATCTACAATTTTTTTGTTATCTGTTTCCAAAAATGTCAAAGCATGTGAGTATAATTTATAAAAATTCTTCTCACTCTGCATACAGTTTTTCTGCTATATATTGAACGGGATTCCTAACAGTTACCTCTTTTTTTCTGACCATAATCTTGCCCCCCCTTACCCAACTTTTTAAATTTGTTAGTAATAATTTAATATACTAACAAAACCTAAAGATTATGTCAGGTTCTGGGGTATATAGCTCTGCTTGGTACAATAGAGGAGCTATTTTAGCTTTTCTCCCTTATATGTCCCAGTTAAGGATTCTAAAAAAGCAACAATATTTAATGTTTCTTCTTCCGATAGTTCCTCGCCTAATTGATATTTAGCCATTTTTTTAACCGCATCAGATAATTTCAATACAGCTCCATCATGAAAATATGGCTGTGTAACTGCTACATTTCTAAGTATTGGCACTTTGAACATATGTTTGTCTGCCTCATCTTTAGTAACATTATAACGACCCAAATCTGCCTCTGTAATTGTAGTATTTCTATCTGTGAAATAATCAGCTCCCATCATTTGGAAAGAATTACCACCAAAATAAGTACCGCTATGACAACTAATACAACCTTTTTCAACAAATGTAACAAAACCCTTCAAAGCATTGCCACTAAGTGCAGATTTATCACCTTTTATATATTTATCAAAATCTGAATCTGGAGTTGAGAGAGTTTTTTCAAATTCTGCAATTGCATCTGCTACATTTTCTTTTGTAATTTTACCTTCATATATTTCAGCAAATTTTATTTTATATTCATCATCGTTAGATAGTTTTTTAACAACATTTTCCCATTTTTCTCCCATTTCAAGAGGGTTTTCCACAGGACCTAACGCTTGTTCAGCCAAATCTTTTGCCCTTCCGTCCCAAAATTGTACAAAATTATTGGCAGAGTTAAATACAGTTGGAGAATTGATAGGACCTTTTTGCCCGTTAATACCAATTGAGCTTTGCAATCTATCCACTCCACCTTTATCTAATACATGACAAGTAGCACATGATATAGTACCATCAGCAGAAAGTCGTGTATCATTATATAGTTTTTCCCCAACCATAACCTTATTTAAATTTACTATTTTGGGAACTTCTACTGTGCCTATTTCATATTCTTTGATATATTCAAGGGCAAGTTCATTTAAATCTTTTGCATTTGCGCTAAAATTAAATATTACAGAAAATACTACTGTTATAGCTAGAATTTTAAATATTTTTGACATTTTAATACTCCACAATTTTTTATTGCTTTCATATAACTATTTGATATACAATAAGGTAGATGTGTTAGTAAAGAAAATATTTTAAATATTTAAAATGTCAGTTATTTTTCCAGAAATAAAAACTAAAAGACTTATACTCAAAGCTGTAACTGAAGCAGATATTCCAGCATATCAAAAACATTTTGCCCATTGGGAAATAGTTAGATATCTAACAAAATCAGTGCCTTGGCCTTATCCAGACGATGGGGCAGAGCAATATTTAAAAAACTGTATACTTCCCAAGCAAGGCTCTAATCTTTGGATGTGGGGGATATTTTTACCTGACAATATAGATGAGTTGATAGGGATCGTACATATATGTAAAAAAGATAAAGTTGGGCATCGTGGATTTTGGCTTGCAAAAGAACATCATGGTCAAGGCTATATGACTGAGGCTGTTATTCCCGTTATAGATTTTGCTTTTAAAGAACTTGATATTGAAAAATTTATATTTGAAAATGCTGTTGTAAATAGAAAATCTGCCCGTATTAAAGAAAAAACTGGAGCAACACTAATAGAAGTAAAACCAGCAGAATTTATTGACCCAGATGTTAAAGAAGAAGAAATTTGGGAACTTACAGCTAGTGATTGGAAGAAAAATCGCCAAAATTTAAACTATTAAGCTTCACACATATCCACAAGCTCTTTTAATATACGTTTTGAGCCATTAACTCTTAGCTTTGGGTCAAACCAACTTCTTATATATACCAATGTTTGGTCTGGTTTTAATTTTACTGTACCTAAATTATTTGATATATATTCTATTAGCTTATCAACGGCTTTAAATTCGTTATTTTTAAAAGTAATTACAGCCCCTTTTGGTCCAACTTCTAGCTTTTCTACACCTGCTTTTATACATAGCTGTTTTATTTTTATTGTTTCAAATAAATTTTCTACCTCATCTGGAATAGCACCGAATCTATCTGTTAGCTCTGCGGCAAATCCTTCTATATCTTTATTTGTTTTTAGCTCTCCTAGTCTTCTATACAGAGATAATCTTAAATGTAGGTCAGCAACATAGGTTTCTGGTATCATAACTGATATACCTAAATTTATTTCTGGGCTGTAACTGTTGGTTGTAGTTTTTTTCACTGATAATTTTTGTGAACGAATATCTGCGACTGCTTCTTCTAACATTTTTTGGTATAGCTCAACTCCAACCTCACGCACATGTCCTGACTGATCCTCACCAAGTAAATTTCCAGCGCCCCTTATATCTAAATCATGGCTTGCCAGCTGAAATCCAGCCCCTAACATGTCTAATTTATCTATTACTTGTAAACGTTGCAGAGCTGTTTTTGTTAGTGGTTTATTGTTACTGTACGTTAGGTATGCGTACGCTCTTTGCTTTGCTCGTCCTATTCTTCCTCTAATTTGGTGTAGCTGGGCAAGCCCGAACATATCGGCTCTGTGAATAATCATTGTATTTGCGTTTGGAATATCAAGTCCAGATTCTATGATTGTTGTTGACAGCAAAATGTCATATTTACCATCGTAAAAAGCCTCTATTCTTTCTTCTAAATCTGCTGAATTCATACGCCCATGAGCAACTACATATTTCAGTTCTGGTACCATTTCTTGCAATTGTTTTTCTATTTTTGAAATATCTGCAATTCTAGGGCAAACATAAAAAGACTGCCCACCTCTATTATGTTCTCGCATTAAGGCTTCCCTTAAAACTACGCTATCAAACGGAGTTACAAAGCTTCTA
>JALTWL010000290.1 GCA_027047045.1 Micavibrio sp. | reverse complement strand
ACGTGAAGATGTGAAAGCTGGGTGGGGATTGATTTTAACAGGGAACGCCGTTGAAGACGGCACGACAACGCGCTCTTTGAATAAATCTGTTTATTCAAGATTAACTCCAGTTACTATTCCAAAGCCAACATTGATGGATTGGCAACATAGAATTTGCCAGATTATGACTGGACTGCCAATTTCTACCTTATATTCAACATATCGTAAAGCAGCAGATGCTAATCCTGATAAATTTACAGAGATGCTTATGCATTGGAGAACTGCAGGGCTTAGCGAAGATGAAAAGGCAAATATTCCACAAATACAAATTTCCTTAATTAAAAATTGGAAAAATGTTTTGATTGCAACGGAAAAACTTGCTGAATTTTATCAAGGCTGGGCAGAACTTACAGACCCTGACCTTGCTATGCTCAAAGATGGTAATTTGGTTGAGGAAATTGATGAAGAATATCAAAAAGAAGTCAGTATTGATTTTCGTAAGGTTATTCAACATATCCAATATGCAATGCCAATTCGCCCTGCTATGAGCACAGATGATGCAACAGATAATCTAGATATAGATCCAAATTCTTGGACAAACCAAGAGCCTGAAATAGTGGAGCAAGAAGAAGAAAGTTTGGAGAGAAATTTTGGTACTCGCTTAACTAATCTTTTGGCTCATAAAATCTATGAAACTGCAGGCGCTGTCGGTAAACCTGCTCTTTATGGGCATCTAGAAGAATTAATGAAAAAATGCGGTATTAAAGATTTACATCTACAAGAAGGTGCTTATAGTAATGCAAAATCTGTTGAATCTGCATTAAATATTTCTCTATTTGATACCACAGATTTAACGGAGCAAATTAAAATTGCTCAAGATATGTTTTGTGATTATATTCGCAGTAAAAATCCTGATATTACTGCAGATAATGAAAATATAATTACTGTGGCTCAAATGAAAGAGGTATTAGATAGATTTGAGGATAGTGAACATACAGAAATTCTTGCTATTCCAAATACTAACCCCGAAAATCTACATGCAGAGCCGTTCATTGAGGCTAAAATAATCAATGAGGCAAAACCAGAAGATGCAGAGGTTGAGTTCACATATGATGATTTAATCGAGTATGAAGCATTTATGACAACCCTTGCTTTACCAAAAGTTGGTGACCATAATTTAAAAGCTGTATGGGACAGGGCTAATAATCTCGGGCTTTTGGTTATGAGAAGCTCTACAATAGATAAGCAAAATGAACTGGAAGCTGAAGTTGAAGTCTTAAAAAATTCTAACCCACCAAATACTAGTGAGCTAATAGATAAGCAAAAAGAACTACTTGATTTTATGAGGCAAAATATCAAACAGCTAAAGGCTTTGGGTGGTGATGTTTCTGAAATAGAAGCAAAAATTAAAGAAGTAAAACAAGGACTTATTGATAGCGGTGTTGCTGTGGAAGATGATATTACTTCTATTTTGCCTCCTAGCATAGATGAAGTTATGTTAGATGATGATCTTAGAATTGCTGAGAATAATTCAGATACAGGCATTGGGGCAACATCCGTTGTTGTAAAAGCAACAAATGATAATGGAGATGTAGAAGCCGTTCCCGTGCATATCATTGTTAATAATAATAGCCAAAAAACACTAGTTGTTAGCAACGGTACATCTAAGAAATTATCAACAATGTTCCGTGAGGTCGGTATTGCCCATGTTGATCGTACAGCTGATAATGCAAAAGAAGCTATACGTGAGGCTCTAGATGATATACTTCGTGGCACAACAGAGGCAACACGCCTTAATGTTAAAAGTGCTTTGACCTATCGCAATGAACCACAAAGAGCAGAAAATATGACAGATAGGGAGCTAAGCGATATAAATAAAAAGGCAAATATAGAAGATATTTTGCATTCTTATGAGCCATATTTTGGTAAATATTTGATTGCAAAAAAATCGCCTAGAAAAATGTAGCTATTAACATACAGCTAAGATTGTTACTTAATTTTGTACAATCTTAGCTGTTAATCTTACCTAAAGGATATATTGTGTCAGAAGAGCTAGTAAAAAATAATGAAAATAATGCTATGGAGGAAATGGCAAAAATAGCAGCAAGAATGAAAGCAACAGAATACAGGTTTGAAATTCTGGGGCATGGCACAAAAATTTATTTTGTTGATAAAAATTGGGAAACTTCTATCATAAAGAATGATGGTGCAGTAAAAGAGGTCAGCAATTTAAAGGAATTTAGGGAGGCTTTTAAAAATACCGATATTAAAACTATATTTATCCCTTATTTAAATGCTGACGGTGTGAAAACTAAGGATATTTTACCAATTGTACAATTGCGTAGGATATGTTCTGAATTTGCTGATGCTAAAGTGATATATGTGGAAGAAAGTGGGGAATAAAATGACTGATAGAAATAAGGGCTCTTTAAAAAATGCTTTTATTGCTACTATTTGTAAACATCCAAAAGCTACAGATTTTCAAAAAGATGCTTTTAAAAATGCAGATTTAAAAGGGCTTTATAAAAAGCTTAAAGATGCAGGTGAGATTATTAGTAAGGCCGATTTTTTGGCTAAAGATGAAAAAGGCAATTGCTTTTTAGCGCATGAGAGGGCTTGGGATAATTTTCATTTTATAGTTGATATAGTGCGTGAAAATGGTGAAGAATTTACAGCTGAGGATTTTTTACAAATATCAGATGATAGCTATTACAGACGGCCTATAATAGAAAGTATAAGTTCTCATTGTAAATTAGACGTTGTGTTTGATGCCCATGTTTGGAAAGGGCGTTTTGAAGAGATGGAAAATCTTTGGTACTATATGCCCCCCGCAAAACGTAGAGAAATAACAGGTGATGATAGCGGCACAATTCCACTTAATCTAAAGCGTGAAGTTTTAGATTTACCAAGCAATCATAAGCTTAGGGAAGATGAACTAGCAGAAATTGGCGTTGATTATAAAGATATTCCAAATATGTTTAGGCAATCTGGTATTTTTGATGCTTTTTTGCAAAAACTCTATGAGAATAATATGTCGCTTAAAAAAGAGGATTTGTTATTTGTTAATCGTGAAGGTGATACAATGTTTCATCACGCGGCAGCGTGGAGTGTTTATGATAAAATTATGACCACATTAAAACAAGGGGGTGAGGAATTTTTTGGTGTTGAGGAACTTACCTTTAAACGTGGTAGAAAGCCATCAATAATTGAACGTGCGGTACAACATGGGGCTTTAGATAAGGTATTTACCGCTAAATATTGGGTTGGGCGTGAAAAAGAAATGTTAGCGCTTTGGGAAAAACTTCTTCCAGCGCAAAGAAATATTAAATCTAAAAAATTTGATGATGTTGTGGCTGAAGTTGAAGATATGACATATAAGAGCTCTGTATCTTCAATACATGCTCAAAATGTTACAAGAGAGATATTAACAACTCCAATCACAGCAAGTAAAGGTCAGGTTTCTAACGTTATTCCATTGGGGCTTGGTAGCATATGGCAATATATAGAAGTTTTACGTGAAGGACTACAAAAAAGAGGAGAAGATATAACAGTTGCTGACTTAAAGATGAAGACAGGTGTTTTGGGTAATAATGTTTTGATGGTTGCAGCTAAAAGTGGTAATTTTGACAGTGTATTGAATATAATCAATAACAAAAATAAAAATAATAACTTACAGGTACAGGACTTTTTGGATACTAACAAAAATGGTACTTCTCTTTTAGATATTTTAATAGAAAAGAAGCAATTAGATAAGGCTCTAGCACCAGAAATATGGGCAGGACGGCTGCAAGAGATGAATATAGTTTGGAAAAATGTTCCAGAACGTCATAAAAAACAGGTTGATATTTCTAAAATTATTAGTGATATAAATAGGGCAACGATTAGAAAAAGAACTAATAGGCGCCGTATTAAAAGAGGTCCTAAAAGTTAGTTATTCTTAAATAATTACCAGATATTATTTTAATGATAGGTTGGCTCTAAGCGTGCGTGGTCGCCGGTACTATGTTCAGTGTAAATTCTTTTATTATCTATAAGTCGCCAAATATAAATTTTTAATGGATATAAAAAAAATAGTATTTTTGTTGATTGGAAGATATCAGCTCCCCTGTTTTGCATAACCCAGAATGCTGGAGAGGGGGGGGGCGTTTAAACCAATAGTCTAAATAATTTTAAGAATAGCTATAATCATAATTATAGAGTAATTAAAAAACATATTGACATAATATGTAAAATTGTATAAGGTATAACTTGTTGTAAGATAATTTTTATTTGGAGAGTGAAAATGGCGGACATTAAACATAAAATTGACAGTGCAAAACACAAGGTCGCAAAGACAATAGTGGAAAATGATGAAACAGTTAATTTGATGGTTGCTTTTTTTGGGGCTGCAATAGGTGTTGTAGGCTTATATACAATTTTGGACAAAGCAGAAGATGATGTTGTAACCAATAATGCCCCACAAGTTGTTGCAGATATAAAGCAAGATATATCTAAATTATCTGAACTATCACAAAAATTTGACTATATCAAAGATTATATTGTAAAAAATGGTAAAGCACCTTTTTCTGAGCGGGAGGTGGATAATATAGAGCTTAATTTTAATAATACAGCCAATGAAATATTTTCTAAGATATTAACAGATAATAATATTTCTGAAAAACAAGCAAGTGAACTTTGGGATTTGGCATCAGAAGAAGTTTCTCCTAAATCTGTTAGTGATATATATAGAAGTGATTATGATTTTGGCTTTTTAAAAGAAGCAAGAGAAGATGTTACAAGCTCAGAACTTCAAATTACCAGTAAGGAAGATTTTACAAAGGCGGTATCTAAACGACTATATCGCATTCAAGATCAAAAAACTCTTTCTGCTTTTGGTTTATTTGGACTATTTTCATTTGCGCCTTTTTGGATGATTTTAGGAGATAAAATAGTAAAATGGGCAGAAAATCCCCCCAGAAAAAAATGTCGCAAGAAAAAAACAAGATTTAAACACGGGTGCTAATTCATTTGCACTTAATTGTTCAAATTTTCTATAGAGAGCCTCTATAGGCATCTGCTGCGTATGTACCCATATTTTTAATTTCTGTTGCAAAAAAGCTTAGTTCATCTAAGGCTAGTTGTAAGTTTTTTTCATCTATATGAGCCTCTACCTCACAATAAAATTGGGTAGATACAAAACGCCCGCCCTCCATGTAGCTTTCTAGCTTAGTCAAGTTGACATTATTGGTTGCAAATCCACCAAGTGCTTTATATAAAACAGCTGGTATATTTCTAACATTAAATAATAGTGATGTTATATATTTTTTATCTTTTTTATATTCGGGAATAGAGTATTTTTTGCTAAGTAATACAAATCTGGTAGTGTTATAGGTAGCATCTGCAATATTTGTAGCAAGTATTTTAAGACCATATATTTCAGCTGCAAGTGATGATGCAATAGCAGCAGAGCTTTTATCCCCCATCATAGATATTTTTTTTGCAGAATTTGCCGTGTCCCCATATACATGTTCTTCTGCATTTAGTTTTTTAGTAAAATTTCTACATTGTGGTAAAGCATGCACATGGCTGTATATATGTTTTATATCTTCTATTTTACTATCTTTGGTACCAAGTAAACAATGATTGATGGGTAAAAAATGCTCACCTATAATATAAAAGCCACTGTTGGGTAGTAATTGGTGAATATCTGCAACTCTACCTGCGATTGCATTGTCTATTGGTATCATTGCATATTCTGCGCGCCCATCTTTTATTGCTTGAAAGCTATCGGCAAATGTTTTACAAGCAATGGCCTCCATTTCTGGACACATAGAACGACAAGCCATATCAGAATATGCGCCTAAATTGCCTTGAAATGCTATTTTTGATTTGGTCATTTAAATTATTTTCTAAATAAAGTGTAAAAGCGTTTTTTTACTTTTCCACTTATTTTTTGGGCAGTATTGTCAATTTTTTTACCAATTACCCGTCCAGCTTCAAAATATACTTTTTCATCTTGATCATCGCCAGATTTTTTGATTTCTTTCCAAACAGTGCTAAAAATTTGTTTTAAACTTTTTGATTTTTGATTTTTTGTTTGTTCCATTTTAGTATCTTCCATAAATTTTATGCGTGTTGCAATTGTATCTATTATTATACTAGGATTGTCAAGTTTTTCAAATTCTGATGCGGTTATAACATTATTTTTATACATAGTCAAAAACATATCATTTATCGTATCAATCCTATCTTCAACAGCAATTTTATATTCAACTAATCCATATCCATATGCTTTGTCAAATAGGCTATCTACAGCTTCTATTATATCAGCATTTTGTATCTTAGAATATTTTTCTCTATAAATGGGCATAGGCAACCTATCTTAAAATTGTTATACAAAACAAATATTAAGCAATAAGATTAGCAACTTCGTATAACTATATGACACAACTAACATAATTGTTTTGTGTATGTCAAGGGCTTGTAATTTGCTACTTATTCTTAAGTGATTTTTGAGGTAGAACAACCTCATCTTGCCCGACTATAACATCAACGGATAATTTATCAATATTTTTTGTTTTATTTTTTTCTAAACATTGTTTAATTATTTTAAAATTGGCTTTTTCTTCTTTATTTCCGTCCTTATTTGCTTTGGCCATTAGGATATCTATTGTATTATTTTTTGGATAATTTTGTTCAGCTATTTTAACAAAACAATTACAATTTTTATCAGCTAATTTTGTATCTACTCCTTGTTTTGTTGCTTCTTGAATACAATTTTCAACTATTTTTTGTTTTTTTATTGCAAAGTCATCATTTACTTTATTGGCTACAGTAACTTTAGGAGCTGTTACCTCATCTGGGGAAGGAGCTTTATGTTCAGAGTAAACCTTAACAACTATAATTGTCAGTATAATTGCAAGTATTAGTTTAATAGTAAGTGTTTTCATAGCCTTAAAGCCTTTTTTAAAATTGTAATTATGCTGCTAAAATAGACTGTCCAGTTTTTTCCCAATCTGCCACAAAAGTAGCAAGCCCCTTATCGGTTAGCGGGTGACTGTAAAGCTGTCTTATAACATTTGGGGGGATTGTTGCCACATGCGCCCCCATTTTGGCGGATTCTACTATATGATTTGGATTTCTAATAGAGGCTACTAGCACTTCGGTTGTGAAGTTGGGATATTGTTCGTAAATATCAACAATATCTTCAATTAGTTGTAAGCCATCTTGTGATAGGTCATCTAATCTGCCAACAAAAGGGGATATAAATGTTGCGCCTGCTTTTGCAGCAAGTAGTGCTTGCGCAGCAGAAAAGCACAGTGTTACATTTACCATTATTCCCTTTTGAGATAGAATTTTACAAGTTTTAAGCCCCGCAGGGGTAAGGGGCAGTTTAACTGCAATGTTACTAGCAATATTAGCTAGTTTTTCTGCTTCTTTTAGCATTGTGTCAAAGTCAAGAGCGGCAACCTCTGCGCTAACTGGACCATCTATAATTTTACAAATATCAGCGATAAGTTCTAAAAAATCACCACCAGTTTTATCTAATTGTTTTTTTATCAATGATGGGTTGGTTGTAACGCCATCTAAAAGACCGCTATCAGCTAAATCTTTAATTTCATTTATGTCAGCACTATCAATAAAAAATTTCATAACAATTCCCCTTTTTGTATAAAAATGCTATAAGCTAGAAGTTATGCAAGAAATAGTAAAAACGCAAGCTAAAAATCAAAACAGTAGCAGTTCTTCAGTAAAAACTGCCGATATTTTATTGCCTTTAATGTTGAACAAAAGCTATTCTTACCAAATCACAGATAATATGGATTTAAAATTAGGTGATATTGTTAAAGTGAATTTTGCCAATAAAGATGTAATGGGCGTTGTTTGGGATATATCAGAAAAAAAGAAAAATGCAGAGCTTAAATTAAAGCCAATTATTGAAAAAATAACAGAAATTCCTTCATTTCCTTCAAATATGATTAAATTTATAAATTGGGTTAGTAAATATAGCATGTCCCCTTTGGGTATGGTGCTAAAAATGTCTTTTGGTGTTATGGCAAAGGCGAAATTGGTAAATAAAAAAACAAAAAAACCAATATGTGAAAATCCTAGATATAGAGAAATAAAGCTCTCAGATGCGCAAAATTTAGCGGTATTTGAGTTAACTCAAACTACTGGTGTAAATGGATATCAAACATGTTTACTTGACGGGGTTACAGGCTCTGGCAAAACAGAGGTATATTTTAAAATTTTGGCAAATATTATAGAGCAAAATAAAGATGCACAAATATTAGTATTATTGCCAGAAATTGCTCTGTTACAACAATTTGTTACAAGATTTGAAGAAAGATTTGGGGAAAAACCAGCTGTTTGGCATTCTGGAGTAACACCTGCAAAAAAACGCGATACTTGGCTTTTGGTTGCAAAAGGTAAAATAAAAGTGGTTGTTGGGGCGCGCTCGGCCTTATTTTTGCCATTTAAAAATTTAAAACTAATTATTGTTGATGAAGAACATGACAAATCTTACAAACAAGAAGAAGGGGGCTGTATTTATCATGCTCGCGATATGGCAATTGTAAGGGCAAAAATTGAAAATTTTCCAATAATACTTGCGTCTGCCACTCCTGCTTTAGAAACTATGGTTAATGCAAGAGCGGGTAAATATAAACATATAGTTTTAAAAGGAAGATATGGCGGGGCAGCTATGCCTAAAATATCTGTAATTGATATGAAGAAAAACCCTCCCGCAACAAGAAGTTGCTTTCTAACAGATAAAGTCAAAGAAAAACTAGTTGAAAATTTAAAAAATAAAGAACAATCATTACTATTTTTAAATAGGCGTGGTTATGCTCCGCTTACCATTTGTCGCAATTGTGGCCATAGGCTTGAATGCCCAACTTGTAGCGCTTGGCTTGTTAAACATAAAAAATATAAACAATTGCAGTGCCATCACTGTGGTTTTGGGATAAAAACTCCAAATATTTGCCCCGAATGTGAAGAACAAGACACACTTGCTTTTTGTGGTCCTGGAGTTGAAAGAATAGAAGAAGAGGTCAGAGATTTTCTACCAGATGCAAATAGCTTAATTTTATCAAGCGATATTACAAATTCAGAAAAAAAACTAAAAGAGGCTTTAGATAAAATATCAAACCAAGAAATTGATATAATTATTGGGACGCAACTAATAGCAAAAGGTCATCACTTTCCAAAATTAACATTTGTTGGAATTGTAGATGCTGATTTGGGACTTGAAAGTGGCGATTTGCGAGCAGCTGAGTCAAGCTATCAAATAATTCAACAAGTTGCAGGCAGGGCAGGGCGAGAAAAAGAGCTGGGGCAGGTTTATCTGCAAAGCTATATGCCAAATACACCAGTTATAAAATCAATTATTGCGGGCAATCGTGATGAATTTTTACAAATAGAGATAAATGCTAGAAAAATGGCAAAAATGCCACCTTTTGGCAGGCTGGCATCTTTGATAATAGCTTCTCCAAAAGAAAAATTACTTGATGATTTTTGTAATTATTTGGCAAGCGTTGCCCCTAGATATGAAAAAACAGTAATTCTTGGCCCAGCCATCGCACCGATGGCAATTATTAGAAATAATCATAGGCGACGTTTTTTAATTAAAACAGATAAAAATATCAATATTCAAACGCTTATTTTAAACTGGCTTGCTCGTGTTAAAAAGCCATCTCAAATAAAACTTAAAATAGATATAGACCCGTATAGTTTCTTTTAAATTTAAATATTTTTGCTTTTAACTGTAAAAACATGCTATATAATCTTTGATAATGTTAAATTTTTAAGTGAGTGATATTTTATGTTTTGCGATAGATTAAAGCTTGGTTTGTTTATTATTTTATTTATGATTTTGCCACTTAGCGCTTGTTCTAGTAATAAGGCAGGCAAAGATATGGCAAACCAAATAAACAGTGATAGCGCGGTTGCTGTGGGTGAAAAAACTGCGCAAACACCTGTGGAAATTTTATATAGAGAGGCAGCCAAACTTCTTAATGCTAGCAAATATGTTGAGGCGGCTAAAAAATTTGATGAAGTGGAGCGAGAATATCCATATTCGCAATGGGCAACAAAAGCACAACTTATGAGCTCTTATGCTCATTATCGGGATTTAAAATATGATGAGGCAATAATTGCGCTTGATAGATTTATTCAGCTGCATCCTAGCGATAAAAATATCGCTTATGCTTATTATTTAAGGGCTCTTTGCTATTATGAGCAAATATCAGATGTTAGACGTGACCAAAAAATGACAAAATTGGCGCTGGAAAATTTAAAACAAGTCGTAAAACGCTATCCAGATAGCAAATATGCAAGAGACGCTCAGTTAAAGCTAGACTTAACAAAAGACCATCTAGCAGGTAAAGAAATGGAAATTGGGCGTTATTATTTAAAGCAAAAACAATATCAAGCCGCCGTTAATCGCTTTCAAAGGGTGGTTGATGATTACCAAACAACAACCCATGTACCAGAGGCTCTGTACCGTTTGGTTGAGGCATATCTTGGGCTTGGCATTCCAGTTGAGGCAAAAAAATCCGCTGCTGTTTTGGGGCATAATTATCCTAAAAGCTATTGGTATAAAGAGGCATATAAGTTAATTAAAGGCGAAGATGTTGTAAATATGCGTGGTGAAAAGAAAGAAAACTTATATGAAAAAACAATTGGTAGAATATTTTAGATAAATATAAATATGCTGACAAATTTAACTATAAACAACATAGTTTTAATTGAAAAATTAGAAATTGACTGCAAGGAAGGTTTAACAGTTCTAACTGGTGAGACTGGGGCAGGTAAATCGATATTACTAGATGCAGTTGGGCTAGCAATCGGTATGCGCAGTAGCTCTTCTATTATTAGAAAAGGTACAGATAAAGCAAGCGTTAGCGCTCAGTTTAGTTTTGTGGATAAAAACAACATTGTTTTTAACAAACTAAAAGTGCTTGATATTGATATAGATGAAAATGAGTTAATTTTAAGAAGAACAATTTATAAAGATGGCAGGAGTAAAGCTTTTGTAAATGACAATGCGGTTAGTGTATCTACTTTAAAAGATATATCAGCAAGCCTAGTCGAGATACACGGGCAGTTTGAAACTAGCGGATTATTACAGGCAAAATCACATAAAAATATTTTAGATAAATACGCAAATCACAAAGAGCGGTTAGACAAATTAAAAACCGCTTGGAACGAGTGGCAAGAAATATCTAGGTATTTAGCAGAGGCTAAAGCAAATATTGCCAAAAGCAAAAGCGATGAAGACTATATCAAACATATGATAGATGAGCTAGAGAAGCTAAGCCCCATTGAGAAGGAAGAAGAAGAACTAATTGCCACACGGCAAAAATTAAAAAATGCCGAGAAAATATCAGAAGGCCTAAAAGAAGCAGATTATATAATCTCTAGTGATGAAGGCGTTGAAATATTGCTCGCTAAAGTTAGGGGAAGACTAGAAAGACTAGCATCTGATATAGAGCTAGCAGAATTAGATGAGGCAATAAAAGCAATTGAGCAAGCAGAAGTTGAAGTTGGGGAAGCTGTTTTATCTTTGAATAGTCTTGCATCTTCTGTCTATGTAGATGAAGATATGACACTAGATATAATAGAAGAACGCTTATTTGCGCTTAAAGATTGTGCTCGCAAACATAATTGCCAAATATCGGAACTACCAGATAAATTGCAAGAGTTAAAAGAACAAATATCGTTAGTAGAAAATCATGAACACAGGCTATTTAAGCTAGAAAAGGAAGAACAAGAGGCAAAGACAAGATATTTAACACTAGCAAAAGAAGTGTCCGCTAGCAGGAAAAACTCAGCGGAAAAATTTGTGTTAGCCCTTACAAAAGAGTTACCATCTTTAAAATTGGATAAGGTAAAATTTGAAGTTGCGATAGACAAAATAGAAAATGAAAATAACTGGAATGAGGGCGGGATTGATAAAGTTGAATTCAGGGTGGCTATGAACCCAGGACAAAGCCCTACCCCTTTACAAAAAGCAGCCTCAGGTGGAGAGCTTTCAAGACTAATGCTTGCTTTTAAAGTTGTGCTAGCAGAAATTGACATGACAGACGTAATGGTATTTGATGAGATAGACTCAGGCATTGGTGGTGCAGTTGCCGATGCGGTTGGCGAACATTTGAAAAAACTTAGCAAAAACAGGCAAGTTTTGGTAGTAACTCACAGCCCGCAAGTAGCTTCAAAAGGTGATAGCCATTTTGTAATAGAAAAAACTCAAACAAAGGATACTATAACTAAAATTACCAAGATGATAGATTTAAAAGATAGATGTGAAGAAATCGCAAGAATGCTTGCAGGACAAAAAATAACAAATGAAGCAAGGGCGGCTGCTCTTATATTATTAGAACAAGAAGAAATTGAGGCTAAAGAGAAAGTTGCTTGAGGTAATTTATTAAAAATGAATAGTTATAATCTCAAAAAAATAGATTTAAGCAAAGATGAGGCAAAAGAGGAAATTGCTCGTCTTGTTGCTGAGATAGAAAAACACAATGAGCTTTACTATAATAATGATGCTCCCCAAATAACTGACGCCGAATATGACGCACTTCGTAAAAAATTAGAAAATTTAGAGAGTAAATTTCCAGAGCTTACCGCTAAGGATAGCCCGACTAAAACAGTTGGTGCGCCTGTAAAAAACAGCAGCTTTGCTAAAGTAAAACATAAAATTCCAATGCTATCTTTATCCAATGTGTTTGATAGAGAAGAAGTTGGGGATTTTATAAAAAGGGTAAGAAAATTCTTACTTTTATCAGGTAGCGATATTTTAGAAATATTTGCTGAGCCTAAAATTGATGGGCTTTCATGTTCTATTTATTACAAAGACAAAAAGATGCTATATGCCGCAACTAGGGGCGACGGTAAGATTGGCGAAGATATAACAGAAAATGTCAAAACTATATCCGATATACCGCAAGAATTGCCAAGCGATGCGCCAGATGAAATTGAAATTAGGGGCGAGATTTATATTAGAAAAGATGACTTTTTAAAGTTAAATGAACAACAAAAAGAACAAGGCGAAAAAATATTTGCCAACCCTAGAAATGCCGCAGCAGGCTCAATTAGACAGCTAGACCCCAATATAACAAAGACAAGACCTCTAAAAGCCTTTATGTATGCAATTGGTTATACTTCAAGGGTTGATTGGAAAACTCAACAAGAACTACACAGCAAACTTAGCGAATGGGGCTTTGTTGCAACTGAAAATACAAAGCTGTGTAAATCACTTGCAGAAATCATAGATAATTACCAAAAAACTCTAGAGGACAGAGCATTACTTCCTTACGATATTGATGGAATTGTCTATAAGGTAAATAGCTTAGAATATCAAGAAAGGCTTGGCTTTATTAGTCGCTCCCCCAGATGGGCAACAGCTCATAAATTTCCAGCCGAACAAGCAGAAACAATCTTAAACGACATAGAGATACAAGTTGGCAGAACTGGACGCCTAACGCCAGTTGCAAGGTTAGAGCCTGTAAATGTTGGTGGGGTGATTGTATCTAATGCCACCCTCCACAATGCAGATGAAATAAAAAGAAAGGACATTAGAATTGGTGACCATGTAATTATACAGAGGGCGGGCGATGTTATCCCGCAAGTTGTACGCGTACATAAAGAACGTCGTAAAAAAGACAGCAGTCCTTACTTTTTTCCAAATAGATGCCCTATATGCGATAGCCCTGTAAAAAGAGAAGATGGTGAGGCTGCGCATTATTGTACTGGTGGTATGGCTTGCAAAGCGCAAATAGTTGAAAGACTAAAACATTTTGTATCAAAGGCGGCATTTGATATAGATGGACTTGGTGGCAGAAGCATTGAAGAATTTTATAGTCGCGGGTTAATTGAAGAACCTGCCGATATATTTAAGTTAGAAACTAAGCGCGCAGACGAGATTAAAAATATGGAAGGTTGGGGGGAACTCTCAGCAAATAATCTCTTTAAATCTATTAAAAGTAAAAGAGATATAGCCTTGGACAGATTTATATATTCGCTTGGCATCAGGCAAGTCGGCTCTGCGACCGCGAAAAGACTGGCTAGTACTTATAAAAATTTTGAAGCATTTCGCAAGGCCATGGAAAAAGCAAAATATAAAGATGACCTGTGCAGTGGTGGCGGTGGTTGTGGTCCTGAGGAATACCGTAGATTACTTTCTATAGAGGATATTGGACCGTCGGTTGCAGATGAAATAATCACTTTTTTTGAAGATAGACACCAAATGGAAATGTTGGACAAGCTACTAAAAGAAGTAACAGTTGAAGACTGGCAAGATATAGATGTAACAGGCTCCCCTATTGCAGGCAAAACAGTTGTATTTACAGGCAAGTTAGAGCATATGGGGAGAAGTGAAGCAAAAACAAAAGCAGAAAGCCTAGGAGCGCATGTTGCAAGCTCTGTTTCTAAAAAGACAGATTTTGTAGTTGCAGGTGCTGACGCTGGCTCTAAACGCAAAAAAGCAGAGGCTTTAGGCTTAAAACTATTAACAGAGCAAGAATGGCTAGAGATAATAAATAATAGTAAAAATAGCTAACTTATAGTTGGTTTTAAATATAATAGTCTTACCTAGTTGTTAGGTAAAAATGATTTTAGATTTAAAAAATTTTTCTTGAAAATGAACTAGCTTTCGGATTTCTGTTTCACTTGGAACGTTCCCATTGTATTGGATAACTATAAGCTTATCATCATTGTTATCTATACGCTTTAGCAGAGCAATGCACCTACCATTAAATTTCTCTAGTTAAAACAATAGCCTAACATCTAAAATATTATGTTAATTTTTATTGATGCGATATAACTTATTGAAATATATGTAAATAATTATTGAATAAATTTTAAAGAATCACTTAGCTAGTTTAAAGTTGAAGAATATCAAAAAAATGCTGTATAAAAGCAAGGTTTTGTTGGGCTCATCACTTTTTTAAAATATTATGTATGTCACTGAAAGTAATGATGCTAATAAGTATAAGATACACTTTATTTTCTAATCTTTTATGGGATATGAATTTTGTTGTTGTTTTGTATTTTGTTTAGGTTGTGAAATTTTATCGCTTTCAGTTTTCTAAAATGGTATACATTACGGTAGAAAAAATTAAAGCTACGTTAGGTAATACGGTAGTGCATAACATGTTGTTTAATGATACAGGTTCGATACTATGATTGCTTCACATACTTCTGATTTGAACGTTAAGATTTTGTCTATTTTAAGAGATATGCCAGGAATAAAGGCACGTGAGATAGCATCTGAACTTGGTGTTGAAAAGGAACTTGTTAACAAAGCACTTTACGGTAGTTTGAGCGATAAATGTATGCAGGACAATAAGTACTGCTGGTACTTAAATAATGACTTTCCAGTATCAACTGTAAAAGAGGATGATACTGCTTTAGGGACACCACTTGCAAAAATTAGTAATTATTATCTAGCTTGTCTTGGGCAAGACGTAGGTGAGGGAATTAGAGTTTTTGCAGATGGCAAAGATTTGGATTATACAGAGCTTGTTTCTTTTCCAAGCTCCGACAATGATTACTTGCAGCATACTGGTGGAGTACAAAATTTACTGAGCAAAATAAGGAGAGATCGCGGCAACAAAGAAGTATACTTTGGATATCCAACAGTTTTAAAATATGTGAAGTCACGAAGAAGTAGTTGGGAAGGCTTTTTTGTAGAGCCAGTATTCATATTTTCAGCTGAAGTAAATAGGGGAACGCTCAGAATAACAGATACTTTCCCTATGCTAAATTTTTCTGTTCTAAAGCTATTTACTAATGCAGAACGTGAACAACTTATGGATGAGTTTGTACAGTTAGAAGAGGAGCTTGGTATAGATTTTGGAGAGGACTTACCAGAATTTGATGATTTAGTACGAAGATTAGTTAACATCAGACCAGAGTGGCCATGGATGGAGGATATCGTTCCAGATAAACTTATTACAGAGCCACCTATACGCGAATTACAAGAAGAGGGTATATACAATAGAGCTATTTTCATCATTGGTGAACGTTCACCTTACACTCGAGGTCTGGAGGCAGAATTGAAATCCTTATCGAAATTAGAGCCAAGTATATACAAGGATACTGTACTAGGACAGTGGGTGAGTGGAGATTTACTTAAACAATCGGAAAGTGATACAGAAGACAAACCGATATTGGAGATCCTACCGCTTAATACTGAACAGCGTCAGGCTATTCAAAGCTCTTTAGATGCACCTCTAACAGTTATAACTGGACCGCCTGGTACTGGAAAGTCGCAAGTAGTTACAAACTTACTTGTAAATGCGGTTTGGCGGGGAAAGAAGATTTTGTTCGCAAGTAAAAACAATAAAGCGGTAGATGTGGTTGAAACAAGAGTTAACAACCTTGCACCACGCCCGGTATTGTTGCGTATGGGGGCAGGGCAGTATCATGTAAGGCTAGCAGAATATTTGATTGGATTGTTGACAACCAGTTCTTCTGTATATGATTCACAAGAATTTGAATTTGATAAACAACGCTATAGAAATCTAGAAAAAAGGTTTACTCGGTTGTCAAAATATGAAGATAGGCTTGTAGAATTACGTAATAAAATTGACGAGTTAGACCAGATTATTACCAATAGGCAAAAATATTTTTCTCCTGACTTAGTCGAAAGATTGAACAATATAGATCCGATGTATATCAGGATGGTTGCCGATGATTTATACACGTTGATACAGCATTTACAAAACAGACATGGTATTTTGGGCATGTTACGCTGGGCGTTGGTGGGTAGAAAGTGTTACCAAGATTTTTGGAAGGAATTTCATAATCTTGCCTCTGATTTAGAAATATTCACAAGTAAAATGGATGTGAGCTATAGTATTCAATCGTGGTCAGATTTACACCAGAAACTAACTGAATATTATAAGTTTGCGCAAGTATTGCATGAGTATGCTGACATACTTACTGAGCTTAAAAACACTAAATCTCTTGAACAGATTGCAAAGGAAAGATTATCTCTACTAAAAGATATGGCAAGTATAGCTAAGGATATTTGGATAGGATGGTTGAACTTGCAGCCGAGCAGGCTATCAGATGAAGATAGAAATTTGCTTGGAAATTACCATACTATGTTAAAGATGATTATTGAGACTGGAGGTGATATTTATAAAAAGCTTGGAAGGAAAATTTACAGAGAGTATTCCGCTTTATCAAAGCAAGTATCCCATTTATTACCTGCATGGGCTGTGACATCGTTGTCCGCTAGGGGAAAAGTCCCTTTTGAAGCCGGTTACTTCGACATTGTGGTATTTGATGAAGCAAGTCAGTGTGATATTGCGTCAGCCTTACCTTTGCTATATAGGGCCAAACAAGCAGTTGTTATTGGAGATCCAAAACAACTATGCCATATTAGTGGCTTGAAAAAAGGGCAGGATCAACAACTTTTAGAAAAATATGGTTTAGTACCTGAATATGTTAGATGGGCTTATTCATATAATTCTTTATTTGATCTTGCGTGCGGATTTGCATCGCAAGATAGCATTATTAATCTTAGGGATCACCATAGATCACATAAGGACATAATTGAATTTGCAAATAAGGGGTTTTATGAAAATAAGCTAAGGGTTGCAACTGATTATAGTTGCCTAAAACCTATAGATTCCAATAAACGTGGAGTGCAATGGATAAACGTAAAAGGTGAGGTAGTAAGACCTAAAACTGGTGGAGCAGTCAATGAGGAAGAAGCTAGATGTGTGGTTAAAGAAATAGATAGGCTGATTAATGAAAAAAAATATAACGGTACAATTGGAATAGTTACTCCCTTTAGGGGACAAGCTAATTTTATACGCAGGATTATTGGTGACTGCAATGGTTTACAGGATAAATTGTTAGAGCACGATTTTATAGTAGATACAGTGCATAAGTTTCAAGGTGATGAGCGGGATGTTATAATATTTTCCCCAGTAATTTCCAATAATATGCCGGTAGGGGCCTTAGCCTTTTTGGAAAATAACGGCAATCTTTTCAATGTTGCTATAACGAGAGCTCGTGCTACGCTGTTAGTAGTTGGAGATCTAGAATCTATTATTAAATGTAAAGTTTCATACTTGGAAAGATTTGCTAAGTATGTGAAGAACTTGGAAACCATGTCTACGAGTGGCGTTGAAAACCGCATACAAGATTTGGGGGAGAAATATCCAACTGTTGCTAATCCAGATAGAGTATCTAAATGGGAGCGTGTGCTTTATAGTGCACTATATAAGGCTGGAATAAAAACTATACCTCAATATCAGGTAGAAAAATATACCCTTGACTTAGCACTATTTAGTAACGAACGTAGGCTGGATATCGAAGTTGATGGAGAGCGATACCACAGGAACTGGACTGGGGAACTATGTAGGCGCGACCAAATTAGGAATCAAAGATTATTCGAACTTGGTTGGGATGTAAAAAGGTTCTGGGTGTATGAGATACGGGATAACATAGATGACTGTGTAGCTCAGATTAAAAAATGGCAGGAGTGTAGTTGACTGTGTATTTCTATTTTTTGGTATTAGTATCCTACATTAGTGTTGTATGGTACCTATCTTTAGTTTTGTGTTATAGCCATTCTTAAAATTATTTAGATTGTACATTTAAATACGCTACTCCTCAGCATATAGTGTTATATAAATGACTAGGTAGATGTATTGTTGTGGAGCTTTAAGTATTGTAAATATTTTTTGCGTAGTTAATAGAAAAATAAAAAATATATAAATGTTTTTGGAATTGATTGCGGCGTGAAGAAATACAATAGGATAAGAAAATTAGGGCGGACATTATTGCTGAAAAAAATTCAAAATAATTTTAAGCGAGCCTAATATTTTGAATTAACAAAGTAACAAAACCCATTCGAATCGCTATATTTTTGTTCTATTCCTATTTAACGCAAGATGTGTATTGTAGTACAAAGTTTAACAAAATGTTAACAAAGAACAATACAATACAATCTTGACAAGGGAGAAAATTGCTGCCCGCATTCTCCCGTTGTATCCCTCTTTAAGGCCATGTCATGGAGATAAACACATTGCCGTTTAATCGCAATTTACATTCAAAAATACAACGTATTTTAAACGGAAATTACATCGAGTTATATTACACAAAGGATGAGACTTTGCGAGTACGCAAGTGAAATATATACGAGGACGTGCAGTGTATTATTCATACACAAGTCCATCATTCGTAATTCAATTTTAAGAGCCTTCGTGCTCCTAAAAATCATGATAATTTCATTAAGATCAAAAGGAGACTTTGCTCTGCCTTCTGAACTACCATCGATCAATCTTGTGCAAATTATGGTTCATTTGAAACCAGTATAGTAAAAACGTCCTTAATTTAAGATATTGGGGTTTTTATGTATATAGGATTATTATGTGATGTGTTGCTTACGCACTTTCTAATCTTTCCAGATTTTGCTGAACATATGCCATAAGTTGTTGGTGTATATCATGATTTTTTATATCGCTGTCAGATATAAAACCAGATTTTATATAGCTTTGTTTTCGTACTATCAACAGCATAGCATATAGAAGAGCCTCTTTCATTGTATATTTTCTTTTCTCTATATCTATTTCACCAGTTTCTTTATTTATTTGTTCTATACAGTACTCTGTTTTTAATAGAAGGTGGGGGTTTATTATTATAATCCCTCGAACTGTTATATTATTTTCTATATCATATATTGTAGTCATTTTTATTTGTAAGGGTGTTTCTATTGTTGTTAGTTTCCCATTAACGATTGTTTTTTCAGTTAGATGATTATCTATTATAATTTTATGTGCCGCCGTTTTATCACTAAGATTACAGGGGTTGTTTTCTAGTTACTTTAATACTTTACCTATTATTAGATCATTTTGTAGTGTATTGATTATATTAGTTATCTCTATTTTATCATATTGTTGTGATATCTCGTCATCATTATTCAATATTTCTACTTTTATAACCATGGTTATCCTTTCAGTATCATTATACTTTTATTGATTTCTTTAACTGTTATAAA
The DNA here is from genome assembly GCA_027047045.1 of Micavibrio sp. Lineage (GTDB taxonomy): Bacteria > Pseudomonadota > Alphaproteobacteria > Micavibrionales > CSBR16-224 > JAJFGX01. Next base: position 15,510 of record JALTWL010000290.1, on the reverse strand, counting down.
TAGAAGTTTTTTATTCAATAGTAAATATATTTGTTGTTATTAGTTAGTAATGGTTTGTACTATATAGTAATAAAAACAATGCTAAAATACTTACTAAAAGGATTACTAGATGAAAATACTAACAATTATCGGTGCAAGGCCACAATTTATCAAAGCTGCGACCATTTCTAGAGTAATAAAAGAAAAATATTCTAATGTTATAACAGAGATAATTATTCACACAGGGCAACATTACGAAAATAATATGTCACAAATTTTCTTTGATGAAATGGATATCCCAGAACCAGATTATAATCTAGCCATTAATGGTAAATCTCACGGTGCAATGACAGGAGAAATGCTAATAAAGCTAGAAGAAATTATGATAGATGAAAAACCTGATATTATCTTAGTTTATGGTGATACAAATTCGACACTTGCCGCAGCATTATCGGCCGTAAAATTGTTAATTCCGATCGCTCATATTGAAGCTGGAATGCGTTCTTACAACAAAAACATGCCAGAAGAAATAAATAGAATTATTACAGATCATGTGTCTAAATATTTATTCTGTCCCACTGATTTGTCAGCAGAGAATCTAAAAAAAGAGGGTGTAAAAGATAATATATATGTTGTTGGTGATGTTATGTATGACGCTGTATTATATTATAAGGCTAAAATTAAATCATCTGAAATAACCAAGAATATACCAAAAGATTTTTATTTAGCCACGTGCCATCGACAAGAAAATACTGATAATGAACAAAATTTAACTGAAATTTTTGCTAGCTTAGATGAAATAGCCAAAAACAATCCAGTAGTTTTACCTCTACACCCGAGAACAAAAAAATATCTGGAAGAATACAAAATCAATATAGAAAACTTACATATAATTGAGCCTGTTGGATATTTTGATATGCTATATTTATTGCAAAATACAAAAACGGTTTTAACCGATTCTGGCGGATTACAAAAAGAGGCTTATTATTTTAAAAAGCCAGTTATAATTATGCGAGATGAAACAGAATGGTTAGAGCTGATTGAAAATGGTATAGGAATTTTAACTGGGGCAAATAAGACTAAAATTCTCTCTGCCGTTAAAAAACTATCTAGCGTAAATTATTTTAAAGAAAATATATATGGTGCGGGGAATTCAGCAGAAAGAATAATTGCTCAGTTATTGTGATTATAAAGGCTTAATAATGATTTTTCTTGTTGCTCCCAGCAATATATTTTCTTCATTGCTTTGATATTCTTTTTATAATTTTTAATATCTGTTGCTGTTATATTATTTATCACTTCAGTAAGAGCTTTAGTATTGTTTTTTATTACTAAGCCACTTTGATATTTATCAATTATTCTTTTCATTTCATGCAAATCTGACACAATTACGGGTAATTCAGCCATTGTATATTCAAATAATTTATTTGATAAACAATAATAATGACTTAAGCAGCTATTTGGGCATGTGAAAATCCCAATATCAGCTGATGCTGTATAATCTAACAAAACATCGGGTGATACTGCTTTATGATAAAAAATATTATCATGTTTATCGGCGGCTTGTTTTATTATACCTTCCAGTGGTCCATTCCCCATAAATACAACTATTTTATCTTGGGTTTGTTGGAAACTTTCTAATATTGTTTCTATGCCTCTATGATTGAATAATCCACCTTGATATAGAAAAATGTTTTGTTTTTTATCTATATTAAAGTTTTTACGAAAAATATCTTTACTATTAACTTTATCAATATAAGGTGGACAATTCATAACTAGGTTAGGTTTCTTTACTCCATAAATCCGAACATATTCATCTGCAATGCCGTCACTCACCGTAATTATATTATCGGCAAAGCCAATAAATATACGTTCAGTAATTTTATATAAACTTTTTAAAAATCCGTTAATATGATTTCGTTCCGTTTCATATTCATGTGCATCATAAATGAGCTTTTTTTTATTAAAGTTTATTAACTTTATTGCGGTTCCTATCGGTAGAGTGTCTAAATCATGGCAATGAATAACCGAAAATTTTGATGAATCTTTGATAACATAAAAAGCATATCTGATGATTGTTGTTATTTTTTCAAATATAGTTTTTTTTTGTTGTTCATATCAGCCATGTCGGTTATGTTTAACAGCATAATATATGTTATTTTATAGTAATACTAGAACTTATATTATAACATATATTATGCTGTTAAAAATTTGACTATATTAAAAAATATTAGGAAACATCTAGTGATATATATTTTACTACCGGCTTATAATGAAGAAGAATCTTTAGACTATCTTTTGCCAAAAATTGACAAAGCGTTTAAAGAAGATATGAAATTAGATTATCACATAATAGTTTGTGACGATGGTAGTCGAGATAAAACAGCAAAAATGCTCAAGGAATACTCTGAAAAACTTCCAATGACGATTATAACTCATGAGATAAATAGAGGGCTGGGAGAAACTTCTAGGGATTTATTTGAAAAAGCTGCGAAAATATCCAATGACGATGATATTTTTATAAGAATGGATTGTGATGATACTCATGAACCTCAATTTATCCCAAGCTTATTGGAAAGAATAGAAGAAGGTTGTGATGTCGTTATAGCGTCAAGATTTGTTGAAGGTGGAGGTCAAGAAGGTTTAGATGGTTATAGATCAACAATTTCAAAATTGGCTAATCTATTTATGAAATTCTTTTTTCCTATAAAGGGATTAAAGGAATATTCTAGCGGTTTTAGGGCTTATAAGGCAAAGGCTATTAAACATGTTATAGAAGTTTTTGGAAATAACTTTATTCAATTAAAGGGATTGGGTTTTACTGTTACTTTAGAAAAAGTTGTTAAATTAAAAATCATTGGGGCTAAATTTGGAGAAGCACCTTTTGTTTTGAGATATGATCAAAAAAGAAGTGCCTCCAAAATGGTTAGTTCTATTACAACTTTTGGCTATATGACATTGGTATTATTATATTATTGGCCTTGGGGCGGGTGGAGAACTGGTTATAAAAACGTAAAAAAATTACATGATTGAATAGCGATAAATGTGTGGAATTGTTGGATTTTATTCTAAAATAGAGAATAAAGAAAGTATTTTAAAAGAACAGTTAAGCACTCTTAATCATAGGGGGCCTGATGATGAGGGTTGTTTTATTGATGATAGAGTTGCCTTAGGGCATAAAAGATTGGCAATTATTGATATTGAAGGTGCCAAACAACCTATGTCCAGTAATGATGACAGATATGTCTTGATTTTTAATGGTGAGATATATAACTATTTGGAATTAAGACAGGATTTAATTGCTAAAGGATATAAATTTAAAACCTTTTCTGATACAGAAGTCTTACTTAATATTTATATTGAGTATAAAGAAAAATGCTTAACCAAGCTAAATGGTATGTTCGCCTTTGCCGTTTATGATAAAAAAAAGCAGGAGTTATTTTTAGCAAGAGATCATTTCGGAATTAAGCCCTTATATTATACTAATGTAGAAAATGGTTTTGTTTTTGCCTCAGAGGTAAAGGCAATTTTAAAATATCCCAATATTCAAGCAAAATTAGATGAACCCTCTTTACATGAATATATAACGTTTCAATTAATGCTTGGAGAAAACACATTATTTAAAGATATTTCATCACTTGAACCTGCAAATTATATGATAGTTAAAGAAGGGAGAGTGGTTAAAAAGCAACAATATTGGGAATTGAATTATGATATAGATAACACCCATAGTGAAGAATATTTCTTATCAGAGATCCAGCATATTTTAGACCATTCTGTTAATATTCAAACTCGTTCTGATGTTAAAGTTGGGGCTTATTTAAGTGGAGGTATAGATTCTAGTATAGTTGCAACATTTGCAGCGAAAAACTATGACAGTCGCCTTTATACTTTTAGCGGCGCTTTTAAAGATGGCCCAGAATATGATGAGACGTTTTATTCTGATTTGGTTAGTAAAAATATTAATAGTATTCACAATGTTATATATCCTACCCATAACGACTTTATTGATAATTTTGAAAATATAATTTATCACATGGATTATCCAGAGGCAGGTTCTGGAGTGTTTTCTCAATATATGGTCTCAAAACTTGCTAAAGAACATGTAACTGTTGTCTTAGGTGGGCATGGCGGTGATGAAATATTTGGTGGATATACGCGATATTTAGTTGCTTATTTAGAGCAAGCTTTAAAAGGTGCAATTTTTGAAACTCAAGAAGAAAGTGAATATGTTGTGACCTTGCAATCAATTATTCCAAATCTTTCACAATTGCAAGGTTATGTTCCGATGATGAAAAGCCATTTTTCCACGGGGATATTTGAAGATATAGATAAAAGCTATTTTAAGCTTGTTAATAGATCCCTAAATGCAAACAAACTATATGAACTTGATATATTATCCGAACAAGATAAATTATTTAGCAAGTTTCAATCTATTTTTAATAATCCAAATATAAAATCTCTTTTCAATAAAATGACGTATTTCGATTTAAAAACTCTAATTCCTGCTCTTTTACATGTAGAAGACAGAGTTAGTATGGCTCATTCATTAGAATCTAGAGTGCCAATATTGGATTATAGATTGGTGGAATTAGCATCTCAAATTAATCCTATAATGAAATTTGAAGGTGGTAAAACAAAGTATATGTTGATAGAAGCTATTAAAAACTTTCTGCCTCAAGAGGTTATTAATAGAAAAGATAAAATGGGTTTCCCCACCCCAATAAATAAGTGGCTATCTAATGAGTTAAAAGACTATGCACATGATACCCTGCTCTCTCAAAAAGCAAGAGAAAGAGGAATATACAATCCTAAAGAAGTAGAAAATATGTTGGTGAATTCTGGTAAATTTAATAGAGATTTATGGGGGATATTAAGTTTAGAGGTCTGGTTCAGGAGTTTTATTGATGGGTGATTTATTAGTAATAAAAACAGATTTAAAAGAGACTAACTTTCTAGAATATGTTTTAGAAGAATTTAGAAGAATAAATTTGGCTAAGTTTACTATAAAAGTAGTATCTATTGATAGCCAAGCTTTTTTTGAAAATGAAATATATTATACCAATAAAGCTATAGACAAAGTATCAATTTTCAATGCTTTAATGCCTAAGCCAGATGGGAATATTGAATATTTAAAAGAAGATTTATATATTTTAAAAGCTACAGAAAATAATAATTTTAATTTTAAATATGATGTTTTCTGGAATGCGTTTGTATTTTTAAGTAGGTATGAAGAACAATTTAAAAACACGGCAAGCTACAGTATAAAGCACATAAGAAATGATAGGGAAAGTTTTTATATTCCAATTGTAAATGTTCTATTTAATGAATTTGAAGGATTTATAAAGCAGAATTTTAAATCACTTAAGTTTAAAAATAGAGCAGTGCCTGTTGTGGATTTATCGCATGATGTGGATTATATAAATAAGACCTGGCAATTAAGATTTAAGCAAACAATCTTAAATTCAGTTAATATTTTCAGAGATTATAAAAACTTTCTAAATAATACAAAAAGAATGCTGCAATTTTTATTTTCAAATCCATCTTATTGGTGTTTTGACTATTGGGTTGACTTGGAAAAAGGTTTTAAAAAAAAATCCACTTTTTATATCTACGTAAAGCATGGGAAAAAAACTCTAAAAGAGTTATTAATAGATCCAAGTTATGACGTTGCTTCAAATAAAAAACTACGAGTTAAACTACAAGAATTACAAAAAAAAGGTTTCGAGATTGGTTTGCATGGTAGTTATAAAAGCGCTTTAGATTACGAGCAACTGAAAAAAGAAAAACAGATTTTAGAAAGCATCTTAAAAACAAAGGTTACAAAAACGAGACAGCATTGGCTTAATTATAATGAAAATATTACTCCATATAGTCACAGTAAATTATTTGAATACGATTCAAGTTTAGGGTGGAATAATCAGGTTGGTTTTAGAAGTGGGATAGCCAGCCTTTATCGACCATATAATTTTAAAGACAAAAAAGCATTTAATTATTTCGAGATACCTCAAGTCATTATGGATTCAAATATTTTTGATTATAATGAAAAAAAAGATTTAGCTTTGGATATATTTAAAAATGCTAAAGAAACGCCAAAAACCGCTTATTTTTCAATTTCTTGGCATCAAAGAGTCTGTAATAGTGATTACAAATGGAATAGTTTTTACAAGGAGTTATTAAATGCTATATAGATATTTACCGTATTTTATATTCAAGCCATTATTTGGTGATAGGGAAAAATGGGGATTAAAAACAGATTTTTATGATGCTGATTTTATAAAATGGCAGAATGAATATTATTTACAAGAATTAAAAAGAATATTAAAGCCTAACGGTATTTTAATTGGCGCTGTGCCGACTGAAGGTGGAATTGCTTGGGGTCTAGGTAGATTCGTAACCTCAAGAAGGTATGTAAAGAAACACATGGATATTGATTACGATAAAATAATTTGTTGGGAGCACCCTAATTTTGTAAATAAAATTAAGAAACAACTCGATGATAATTTTATAAATATTAAGTCCGTTAAAAAACCACTTGGAATATTGCCGATGGACTTTAATTTGTCTTGGTCTTTTATTTATAGAAATGATAAGCCGTGAACATTTATAAACAAATACTGTCTGAAAATTTAAGCCGTCTATTAAATCTATATAATTTAGATAAGTTTTCGACCACTTACGGTATAGGAGATAGAGAGTATTGGGGCTGGAAAACCAAAGATTTTGCCAATGCAACTATGCAAGGTGGTGTGCATAGCCTTGCCATTGCAATAAAACTTGAGTTGTTTACTGCGGAGGAAAAGAGAAAAGTTTTAGACGTTATTGATAGCGTTATTAATGCGACTAGCAATATCACATATTCTAATGGCTCTATGGAAGAAGCGTATCCTGCGGAAAATTCTTTTTGTGTAACTGCGCTTGTGGCATTTGATATATTATCGGCTTTAAACTATTTGCAAGATGAAATTATAATAGATAAATATTTTGATATTATTCGCCCGCTTATTAATTTTATTACCGTAAATAATGAAGAACATGCTGTTATTTCTAATCATTTGGCGACAGCGGTTGCTGCAATAGCTCTTTGGAATAAATTAACAGAATCTGATAATTGTCATGCTAATGAGTTGTTGGCAATTATTTATAAACAGCAATCATCAGAAGGTTGGTATCGTGAATATGATGGAGCAGATCCTGCCTATCAAACTTTATGTACTTATTATCTTTATTGCGCTTATGAGATTACTCAAGATAAAAAGCTACTGAAAAGTTTAGAGAAATCAGCTCGTTTTTTAAAACATTTCATTCATCCAGATGGAAGTATTGGTGGACTTTATGGTTCAAGAAATACCGAGGTTTTTTATCCTGCTGGTATCATTAGTCTTGCGGAGAAAATAGATGATTTTGCATTGATGGCAAAATATTTAGAGCCTAAAGAACAGCATATTTTACCCCAAGAAATAGATATAGGTAATTTTATTCCACTGTTAAATTCCTATGCTGTGGCGGCAATTAACTTTGAGCAAAGCAAGGCTGCTATAAAAAAATGTAAATTAAAAGCTTTTTGGCAATGTGAGGATGAAAAAGATTTTCAAGGAGCGGGGCTTTTCCTTCATTCAAATAAACATTATTTTGCCGTAATTAATTATAAAAAAGGTGGAACAATAAAAATATTTGATAAAAACTCAAAACAGGTTTTTGAAGATGGTGGTTTATTTGGTGTCTTAAATAATAATAAAAAGTTCTCTACACAAGCTTTTGAGAATAATATTAATTTTGATGATTTTATTATAAAGACTGATTTTTATTTGTCGGGTGAGGATTATCCAACCCCTTTAAAATTTATTATTTTAAGAGCGCTAAGTTTGACTATATTTAAATCTGTATTTTTAGGTAATTTATTTAAAAAAATTATCGTAAAAAAACTCATGACGGGCAAAAATAAAATTGATGGGCATGTCATTAGGAAGTTTACTTTTGAAGAAGATAGATTATTAATAGAAGAAAAAATACAACAACCTAAAAACACAAAATGGATAAAGCATTTAGGTAAATCTAAAGCTATTCATATGGCCAGTAGTGGTTATTTTAACAAACAATCTTTTAGACAAAAAAATGCGTTAATAGAATTCAAGGAAATTAGATAAAATTAATGATACCACGTTTTTCGCCTGATTATAGATGGAAGGATTTTTTTCAGTGTTTTTTGCCTGCGAAGGAAAATGCAGTGCATAAACTTGAGCAAGAGTTTTCTAAAAGAACAGGACAAGGGAATGCAGTTGCTTTTAGATATGGACGGTCTGGTCTTTATTACCTTTTAAAAGCGTTGGGGCATAAAAACAAAAAAATAATTTTGCCAAGCTATACTTGCGTTGTGGTGGCTCACGCAATTGTAATGTCTGGCAATATACCTGTATTCTTAGATAATAAGAAAGGGAGCTTTCAGCCTGATCCTAAGGCTTATATAGCGACTATAGAAAAATCCCCCGAAGATATTGTAATGATTATTCCAACGCATTTATTTGGCATTGCTGAGGAGACACGGGAGCTTTACGAGACCGTAAAAATACAATATCCACATATATTTGTATTACAAGATTGTGCACATAGCTATTTTTGTAAAGACAGTACAAAAGAAGTTGTAACAAAATGGGGTGATGGTGCTTTATTTGGCATGAATATTTCGAAACTGGTTAATAGTGTTAAAGGCGGCATGTTGACTTTAAAAGATGCCGAACTGACGAATAAAGTTAGGATTGTCTATAAGAGAGACGACATAAAAAATAAGAATAGTTTGCTTTCTAGGGTCTATGTTATGGCAGTTTTTTTTGCTTTTACATCTCTTGGTTATGGATTGGTTTATTGGTTACAGAAAAATACGAAATTGCTGTCCTCTGAAACTGATTATTATCAAGATGATGTCATAGATTTGCCGAAAGACTTTAAAGGACAGATGAATTCTTTTGAGGCAACTATTGGTTTGTCCTCATTGGCCAGATATGAGCAAAGAATTCAAGATCGTCAGAATTTGGCTGTATTTTATGCTGATATTTTACGTCCCTATAAGGATGATGGCTTGTTATGTTATAAAGAACCACAAGCTGGACATACTTGGAGCCATTTTCCTGTAATTGTTCATGACCTTGATAAAATGGAGATGATTATTTCAGAGCTTGAAAAAGAAGTTGGTGTAGAAATAGGGCGTATTGTCGATTATAGTATTGCAGATATGTTTGCCTATCAAGAAAAAGGTTATGTATCTTGTCCAGAAGCAAAATATACCGCGGAGCATATAATTAATCTACCTCTGTGTTTGAATGAACATCAATCTCTCTTTTTAATATCAAGAACACAAAAGAGGGAACAAATTAAAAATTACTTTAAAGCATTTTTTCTTTCAAAATAAGCTCTGTTTGTGTTAATTGTTAGGTTAAACCAAATAAATTTTTCTCATAGGAGTACAAAATGATTAAAACAGCAAATATTATAGACTTAGAGTCTATTGTTGAATTACATATGCAAAATATGGATAAAAAAGAATTATCTATGATTCTAGGTGAAAACTTTGTTCGTACATTTTATAAGTTAATTTTACAGCGTAAAGATACTAATATAAATTTAGTTATATATGATAATAATGTTGTTGCATTTAGTGTAATCTTTCTAAATTACAGTGGTTTTGAAACGGATTTTAAAAAAAGAGCTATAATACATTTATTTAAATTTTTGTTAGAAAATATATTAAGTTTTTCTTCTTTATTAAATCTTTATAAGACCATTAAGACAAAAAAATTAAAGAATTTTATTCCTGAGGATATATACAATTATCATGTGGGGGTTTTTATCATAGATAATAAGCATAGAAGAAACGAGGTTGTAAGAAATGAATTTATAGAGGCTTATAAAGATAATATTGTGAAACTAAAAAGTGTATCTAGCAAATTTTGGGGCTGTTTTCGTGTTTCTAATAAAGGGGTTATAAAGTTAGTTAAAATGGTAGGAATGTTAAAAATGGTAGAAATGCCTTGCTATCCAGAGAAAATTATAATTTCAATAAAGGATTAATATTTTTCATTGATAAGTATACGTTATGTATAAAAAATAAATCAAAGATTCAGTTGTATACTATTGAGGCTGCTACCTATATTCTTTAATGGTGGTAAATATTATATTTTTCGTTTATATATAAATCGAGAAAAAACACAAATACATAAAGAAGAGGGAAAATGGCTTTAAAATCTAAACCTGCCAATATTGATGATGTGTATAATTTCTGGGAAAATAACCCTCTATTCGTTGGGGAAAGTAGCTCTGATATAGGGTCATTTGATTATTTTAAAGAGCATCGTAAGGTCTATATAGCAGATTGTTATGCGGGAAATTTTGATGACCGTATGCTTCCTAATATTGAAAATCGTGAAAAGGTTTTAGATTTAGGCTGTGGCCCCGGGTTTTGGACGATTGAGCTACAAAAACGTTGTTCTATTGAGGCAATGTTTAGTGCAGATCTCACTCAGCAAGCTATTGATTTAACAAAAAAACGTCTGGAATACTACAATTTAAAAGCGGAAACTTTTAAAGAAAACGCTGAAGATCTTAGCTTTTCAGATTGTTCTTTCAGTCACGTGAATTGTCAGGGAGTTATTCACCACACACCAGACACCCAGCAAGCTATTTCCGAGATTGCCCGTGTACTTCAACCAAATGGTAGAGCATGTTTGTCCGTTTATTATCAAAATATTATTTTGCGTAATTGGGGAGTTTTTGGTCTGTTAGGTAGGCTTGTTAGCCTAAAGGGTCGAGGTCGTGAGAATCTTGCAGATACATCAGATGCATCTGATATTGTCAGGTGTTATGATGGTTCAGATAATCCAATAGGTAAAGCGTATACAAAACAACAATTTATAGATATGTTATCGCCACATTTTGAAATTGAAGAAATATATTATCATTTTTTCCCCGCGCGAGCATTGCCTGTACGAATTCCTAAATTTTTGCATCGTTTTCTTGATCAGCGTCTTCCATTTATGATTTACGCAAATGTTAGGAAAAAACAATGCTAAATGGACTATAGATGTATAAAAAACTTCTTACAGATTCAGCGGTGTATGGTCTAGGCGCTATTTTTATTAAGTCGCTAGCCTTTTTTACTCTCCCTATATATACAAGAATATTCTCTCCAAGTGAATTTGGCGTGATTGAGATGTTCGCGACTATTGGAGGGATATTATCTATATTTATGACCATGGGGCTTGATAGTGCCCAAAGCTTTTATTTCATGGAGGCAAAGAATAAAAAGAACCGTGATATTAAAGAAGTCACTACTTCGATTTTAGGGTTAAGAATTATTTTAGGTATTATTGTTATCGGTATTATCGGTATTTTATCGCCTTTTATTTTGGATTTTGCTTTTGAAACTAACCTGCCAACGATATATCTATTAATGGTGGCAAGCTCTATCTTTTTTGCAAATCTTATATCTCAGAGCTTGGAGATTTTTAGATTACTGTATAAACCGTGGCATTATATAGGGCTTAGCTTTGTGCAAACTATTCTTAATATAGGGTTGATACTATATTTTACCTATATTGAAGATATGGGGATATATGGCTTTTTCTTAGGTAGTTTAATTGCTTCATTTATTGTCATGTTTATAGGTTTGATTGCTACAAGAAATTACAGATATTTTAGAAATCTAAATATAGATTTATGGCGAGATTTTTTAAGATTTGGCGCTCCATTAGTTCCTGCGGGCTTTGCAATTTGGTCTATGCAAGCTGGTGATAGATGGTTTGTAATGAAAATGCTTGGTAGCCATGATCTTGGTATTTATTCGGTAGGTGTGAAATTTGCTATGCTTATCGCATTGGCGGTTGAAATATTTAGAAAAGCTTGGTGGCCAATTGCGATGGATATGATGCATAAACCAAAAGCTAGCGAGTTTATTAGAAAAATTAGCTTTTGGTATATTTTACTTGGTAGTATCGGAGCCGTAATTTTAGCCCTGATTGCACCATATTTAGCAAAATATTTAGTTGCAGAAGAATATTACGAAAGTTATAAACTAATAGGAATACTCGGTTGGAGTGGTATTTTTTATGGCTTTTATTTAATAAGTGAGCTTGGGATATTCAAAAGTAAAAAGACATATCTTTCAATTATTACGAATTTTACTGGAGCTTTACTTAATATGGTTTTAAATTATTTTTTAATAAAAAGCTTTGGGCTTATTGGCGCGGCTTATGCAACTATAATATCATTGATGGTGGCGAATATTATTGGAATGAATATTAGCAATAGGTTCTTGTATGTAAAATGGCAATGGTTCAGTTATGCTATATTTATTTCTATATCGATGGTTATTATTATTTATTTAGGGAGGTAGTAGTTTGCAAGAAAAAATTCAAAAATTTATGAAGATATATGGATATAAAGGGCTTATACTTTTATTGCTTCACCCCATTCTTGTGATCCCGCTGACTCTATATGCTTTAATTGGTAGTCTGATTAATATTATAAAAGCACTAAGTAAAGGTGATTGGCATTATCTTAGTGGGAATACGACCCATACGGCATTCAATAATTATTTTTATTACATTCAGAGCTTAAATATTCAAAAATTTGGTAGATATGGAGTTAGTTCGCTTGTTGGTGGTGGACGTGATTTTTCTTTAAAGAATTGGTTTCATACTATGCCCTTTGCACTTAGAATTCAGTCACATTTCGGAACTGTAATGATGCTATTTTTTGCAATGATATTTTGGTGTATTTCTGTATTTGTTATTGCAGATTTTACGTGGCAAAATATTTTAATAATTATGATTGCTTTTAGCTCCACCTATTTTTTTGCAAATTTTATTGATAGGCAAAATTATAATATTTTGGCTTGGATGCTTTTGCCACTTTCTTTTTATACTCTTTTTGAACATAGTTATCTTTTATATGGCCTGATTATATTTGCAATGTCATTCTTTAGTTTCACGGCAATTTTTATATTTGGAATTATAACATTTGTTTTTGGCTTATATTGGCAGGATTTTTATATTATTTTAGCAATCGTTCCAGCAACCATAAAAGTTGCAATTCCTGTATTGGTTTCTTTTAAAGAGGGTGCATTGAAGAAAATGGGCGGAGCTATTGGGGTTCACGATAAGGTTAAATATAAAAGATCGGATAAAAAAATTGACATTTTATTTTTGTACATATTAGCTCTAAGTCTTTTCTTTATTGGCTGGTATATCTTTAAATTTGGTATAGACCAATATTTTATTTTGCAAATGATCTTTTTGCTGTTGTTTATAGTAAACTCTATATTTCTTAGATTTGCAGATAAGCAGACTATTTATATGATATTTTTATCTGTATTTTGTTTCTCTTTATTAAATAAAGAGTTGGATTTAATTACTGTTATAATTTACACACTTTCTATAAATCCGTTTTATTTTATGCTTGGGTGCCGTCCAGCAACAAAGATAATAAGCCCAGATATTAGAAACCCTGTTAATACCAAAGAATTAATAGAGCATATTGCTAGCATAGCAAAAAAAATGGGTAATAAAAAAAGATTTCTTTTTCTCTTTAATAATCCTAAAAATCAATATAGTAACATTTTTGATGGATATAAAGTTATAATTGAACCTATCGCATACGCATTACAAAAGAATGGTTCAACTATATTTCCAGATTGGTATTACTGTTTTGAAAATAATAAAGAAAGTAATACAGATTTAATTTGGTGGAATCAAGACGCTGATTTATTGAAAGAAAGTATAAAACTATTTGATGTTGATTACATACTTACATATCAGGGTATCTTTAAAAATGAAAAGATAGACTTTTTAGAAAAGGTAGAAGAAATTTACATTAAACATATAGATAAAAATTTAATTTTTTATAAAGTTTGTTAAGGGCTTGTAGGGCTATTCACTGGGCTAATATCGATATGCTAGGAGAATATGATCTCTCGAATGAAAACCCTATGGAACATTAGGTACCTTTATGGGACTTAACTAATATTCTCTCTATTAATCTTTTTTAAGTACAGTAGCCTTTGCTTTATTTTGGGGTTCATTGTGCTATCTAATTTGAAATTTATTTGAATTTCTATAATCCCAGAACGTGCAATTTTATTATGAACCCTATTGCTTAGCAACCAGAAATCATTAGTTTCTATTATCGTCTTAGATGGGTGAATGGGATTTAAATACACCATTGTTAGCTCGGATTTTTTCACTTTTGTTGCGTTCAGTTTAATTATACGAAAAATCATCTGGTTTTTCAACAAATATAGACTTCATCAAAGCCCATATTTTAATTTGATAATATATCTTATGAAAAAATAATCAATTTTAGTATAATATTTATTGACTGTTAAGGTTTTTACGCTATATTAAAATTATCACATCTGTTGGATTCGTCCGCAGACCGCAGGGCTCCTTATGGGAGCCTTTGCTTTTTCTGGAGAAGATTTTTTCTATGAGAACAAGAATTTATATTGATGGGTTTAATTTATATTATGGTTGCTTAAAGAATACACCATATAAATGGCTAGATTTAAAGGTATTGTGTAAATATTTATTAGAAGAACATCATGAGATTGAGAAGATAAAATATTTTACAGCACGTGTGAAACAGACGAATAGAAATAAGACCGCGCCCCAAGAACAGCAAAGTTACGTAAGGGCATTAGAGCACTATATACCAGAAGTAAGCACTTATTACGGACACTTTTCAAGGCATACAGTAAGAATGGAGAATGCAAATCCTCCGCCTAATACTTTAGAAGTTGTCAAAACAGAAGAAAAAGGTTCTGACGTGAATCTTGCCGTGCATTTATTGAATGATGGATGGCGAGATCTTTTTGATTGTGCCATTATTATTTCTAATGATAGTGATATGGCTGAATCTATGAAATTGGTTCGTGAATATCATCATGAGAAGGTTCTTGGTCTTTTTACTCCTGGTCAAAAAACAAGAACATCTGAACAGCTAAAAAGATATGCTCATTTTGTTAGAAAAATTAGAAAGTCTGTTTTACAAAAATCGCAGTTACCAGAGAGTATTCCTAATACGAATATAGCCAAGCCAAGCGATTGGTTATAAATATTTTAGTTTTAAGTTTGGGTTAAAAATGGTGAAAAATAAAAGAAAGATTCTTTAATATGGATGCACAAGATACTTGTACTATACAAGTGTGGCGATATGACCCTACTTTATTTGCTAAGAATGTTGTGGTTGATATATTCTCATTATACCTTAGTCTGAAAGATGAAACCGATGAGAGGGTAGAATTGGCTATGCAAGAAGCATTGGAGGCACAATTAAGGTGGTACCAATTGTTCAGACCAATTAGCAGCAATATTAAGGTATTATCCGTTATAAATGTTATAAATCATGCTACTATTATATTCCCCTTAAGGGGAAGTTTTTTGAAATATATCTCATTTGGGGTGGCTCCGTCAAATGTTGAATGCGGTCGCTTGGAATTATAAAAATCAAGCCATTGTTTTACCACAGATTTTACTGCTATAG
>JALTWL010000289.1 GCA_027047045.1 Micavibrio sp. | reverse complement strand
TTTTTTACCCCACATATCTTGTATAAGAAATGCGGTGCTTAACAATATTGTTGCTGTCTCACGGTTAGACGGCTGAGTAATAAATAGATCAGGTGTAAAGTTAATTTCTAAACACTGCTCTTTCAAAGTCTCGAGCGATAGAACGCTTCCTATAACAATGACCTTGTAGGAAGAGTCTTTGAATAACTCCCTAGCGCGTAAGCAAGCTTGTTGGAACAAGCTGTATTCTTCAAATTTTATAAATTGCTTTGGGATAGAATCTGTTGAAATAGGCCATAATCGTGTGCCTTGACCTCCTGCTTGTATAACGATAACACGTTCACCACTCATATTGTTCACCAATACAAATAACGATCGTCTTCTCCATCCAGATACCGCTTTGCAGCGATAAATAAACGTATCATAAATTCATCTGTTTTAAGATATGCAGGAACAAAGTCCTCTCGTGAGATTAAAAGTTCTTGAATTTCTTTTGCCCCATCATCTTTAGTAAAAATACCACTAACGCCTAGATCATCTCGATACCCTTGCATGAGGTCAAGACCTTCTTGAATTGGAATCTCAATCAAACCACGAACCTCTGAGTCTGTAAAATGAAAATCCTCTAAATTTCGTTTTGTAGGAAGTAAAAAAATATGTTGAAACTCATTATTGTTGTAGTCTTTTGCAAGCACAACTGATGTTTGTCTCTCTCCAATGGAGACAAGATCATCAAAGGCAACATCTATCCCAATTTCCTCTCGCATTTCTCTAATACCTGCTTCAACATCCTCTCCTGCCTCATAATGGCCTCCAACAGTAACGTCCATATGGTCTGGGCGTTCAAAAGAGTATCGATTTGGTGTTTTTTTCTGTAAAAAAGCTGTTTTATGTTCTTGATTGATAACAAGGCACGTAAATACACGATGCCAAAGCCCTTGAGCATGTGCTTCTTTTTTTTCTATAATTTGTTCTGTACGTTCGTTTCTATCCGTATAAACATCAATCAGTGCCATTCTCATTCCTTCTTTCTTGCTGAATTTCATTCAATTTCTTAGCTATTTTTATATTTTCTTTTTGTATCATATTTTGAATGTCTTTAACAGATAATAAGTACTCATTATAACCTGACAAAAAATGATATGCACCATGTTCCATAATTTCAAAACAATTTTTAATATCCATGTCTTGCTGCTTAGCAAAATACAAAAGTATAGCGATAAGTTTATTTAAACGGTTCAAAAAAAAGTCTTCTTCCCCATCATGCAGTAGGTCACGTTTCTGCGGAAACCTTTTTCCATTTAATCTCATAGAAGATTCTGTTAATTGAGATGCAATTTGATAAAGTGTCAAAACAATATCTGAAGTAGAGTAATCCTGATAAGAATTATCTGTTACATCACAGTCTTCAATTTTACTCTCGAACAAATATGCCAAAACCATCGCCTGTAATAATACATCTGATATTTCATCATCAAGATCATCTAAATTGCGTTCTGCCTCATTAATGCCAGCAATAGAGACTTTACTCGCCGTCACTATATGTCCTATTTGTATAGTAAGTTCTGCAACAATATCCTGAACAATCCAACTTTCTTCTGAAGTTTTTTGAAATGCACAATGCAAGCCTATTGCTTTGTCTTTTATTTTTTGAAATGTTATTTTATTCATCATCATATTATACGGTATACGGCTCTTCTTGTGTAACGGACGATCCCCAATAATGCCCTCTATGAAAGTCAGAGACAACAACAGCATGAAGAATTTCTCGCAAACTAGAAATAGCAGATGTATCGAGCATAACTCCAGAAATTTCTACAATCGGCGGTGATTGTTCCAAAATTTTTATCTGACAATCATCTACATTCTTCTTTAGCATCTTTAACGTCTCTAACACAACTTCCTCTGTAAGAGAGTGATTACTATAAAAATTATTACACTTATCACGCTGATGTGTCGGGCAAGTATTATAACTCCTACAAACTGGTGTTTGCCACATTGCATCTGGGTTATGCTGTTTTAGAACATATGATAAAGCACAGCTGTTGGTTTGAAAAACAGGATAATCATATTTTTGCGAAAGCAATGTTGATTTCTCTAAAGCTTCACGAGGCCAAACACACTCAGAATCTGCTGCCTTTTGTATATCCTCTCTAACTTCTGGCCAGAATAATAGCTGATCCTGCATAGAAGTGTATAGTTTCAATCCTGTAACAACCGCAGCATAAGCATATTGAGACGCATAGCTAACAACTTTTTCCATTGTTTCAATATCTGTATTCTGAGGCAAAAACGGTCGCCAGTAATGAATAATCGGAATATCTCTTTCGTGGAAATAAACAAAACTATCTAAAATATCTTGCTGTTTAACACCTTTTTCAATTTCTTTAGTCAGACCTGAATAACTAATATAAGCAACAACAGGAATCTTCTTATCTTTAAACTTCTTCAGTGTCTTATCTAACATACCTTTAGGACAACATTTTGTGACAAAACACACAGTATTACGCAAACCTTGAGATAGAAACTCTTCCAAAACCTCTACTAGCTTTTCTTCAACATATGGCGTAGCAAATGGGTCTGTACTGGTATAAAAACAAACGGGGCTATCAGCGTGATACAACTCATGCGTTTTAAGCATGGAGATACTATCTTTTGCATTTAGAACCTCTGATGGTACTGTTCCTGTCTGGTTAATAGGCTTTAAAAAACAATAAGCACAGTCTTTAGGGCAACCCTGCACATTATTCACAACAAGCCATGCGGCATGTCTTAGCACTACAGGCTGAATTGAATTTAAATGTTTAGCCATACTATTATTTTCGTTTAGGAGGCTGCGGATTAGAACGTTTACCAGCTCTATATTGCTTAACAGCCTTTTGAATTTGCGTACTTATTTCTTGCACAGATAAGTTAGAGGTATCAATTACAATGTCTGCATCCTTCTTCATTCTCTCTAAAATAACAGCTCTAATATTTTTATTCTTAGCCAAGGTATTTTCTGTCGCATTCGTTGTGCCACGATCATCCAAACGCTTTTTACGTGTTGTTTCATTTACAGTTAAAAGAACAATAATATCTGGCTTAAGCAGGCTTA
The DNA here is from genome assembly GCA_027047045.1 of Micavibrio sp. Taxonomy (GTDB): domain Bacteria; phylum Pseudomonadota; class Alphaproteobacteria; order Micavibrionales; family CSBR16-224; genus JAJFGX01. The sequence goes on along the minus strand of JALTWL010000289.1, from coordinate 6,515 downwards.
GTTTAGAAGGGTCAATATCAGGGTACTGACCATCTTTGATAGCTTGTTCATTAAAAGCATGGGCGTAATGTTTGTGGGAAGGAATATAACGATCCATTACTACAGTTTTACCATTATTTATATGTTCTCTCGCCGTATCAGACATATGCTGTAGAATAGACAAATTCAATAGCCTTGCAACAGAACCACTATGCTCTGGCATTTGAGCAATATGTTTCTTCATATTATCAATTTCCTGAGCAATGTTCACATATTGATAGCTCTGCGCCAAATCCTCACACACGGAACTCTTACCAACACCATCCAACCCTTCAATTGCAATCAACATAATTTAATACTCACAATATTTTATTACTAATACATAGTACATGTATAAAGTTAACAGCACAATAACCATGTACAGATTCAAGCCATATAAGACTCATTTTCATCCAAAAGCAACTCGTTGATGTAGCATAAAGGTGTTTCACAATCCAGACTTTCATTAGGTCTAACTTTATTGTAGAAACTTTGATATTTTTTCACATATGTTGATAATTGTAGCAAATTCTCAGGCAAATCATCATAGAAATCATAGAATTCCTCTCTCCATGTACGATTGATTCGCTCGACTTCTATAGACAAAAAAATAACAGTGCATTAGCAAGCAACGCACTGTTATCCTGAGATGGTAAACATCTCTATTCCTGCATATCTTCTTCAAGATATGTTGTCCAGATTGTCTGCTACTTTGTTTGTTCCATTCATCTCCTTATGTAGTCTACGAGACAGGAGATGAGGGCTTGAAGCTATCTTCTACGCCTGACGGAACGATTATTTCTTTTTACGAACATTGATAAGTGAAGTATCAATCATATCCTTTAAATGCGCAGCATAGTGTTTTTCGATCATCTCAACTGACGTACGACAGTTTTTTGCTATCTGATAGATGTCTGCGCCTTCCATAAGACGTAAGCAAATGTAGGTATGCCGTAGACTATATGCCGTTCGAGCATTACCGTCACGGTCAAATTTAAGGCCATTACGTTTAAGTAGATTATTAAATAATTTAATGTGACTACCAGGAAATAGCAGATCAGTCGGCTTCGGATAAATAACTTTACACTTTTCATCATCCTTCAGAAGACGTGGAGGTTTAGGCCGGTTCAACAACCGTTCATAAGGCATTACTGCACCTGCCGTACTTTTACAGTAACCAATACCACGCTTACCACGTACTTCTATTTCTAATATAGTCTCGCCTGTGGCTTCGTCTTCAACAATTTCAACATCACGATGTTGCAAGTTTTTAATCTCATCAGGTCTAAGACCTGTGTTCGCCATAAGGAGAACGTAGTCATGAACTTGCTCTGCACTCCAACGTACATGCTCTGGAGCTTCACGAGCATACTCTCTAGTTGCTGTATAGAGCTGTTTATATTCAACTGGACTAAACCATGGACGATGTACAATCTTTCCTTGGGTTTTATATGGTGGTGACAAGTCTGGTAAAGCATCGAGCCATCCATGACGTATAGCAGTTTTCAGAACCTGTCTTAATGTTACAATTTCATTGTGGATTGTACTCCTAGACGGAGCCGTCATTTTAACTGGTCTGTTATCCTCTGCGTAAGGATTAACTTTCCCTGCTGATTTCATGCGATGCACTCGGTATTCCTGAACCTTACCTGCTGTTACATCTGATATATGTAGCTCACCAAAGAAAGGAACAAGATGAATACGCAAACGTGTTTCATGACCTTGTGTCCAACGGCTACTGCGTTGACCTTCTGTAATGACTTCATATTCATCCATGAACAATGCGGCGACTTCTGCGAATGTCTTTTCGTATTTAAGGATACCTGCACGGGATTCACCACGTAGTTCTAAATACCAGTCTTCTGCTATCTCTTTTGCATGTTGGATACTATCTTCTTTTGTACTGATTCTATGATTACGACCTTCTAAATATGTTGAACACTGCCAGTATTTTGAATTATCGCGTTTGTAAATATGAACCCGGTTTCCAAATATAGTATGTTTCTGCATAGCATAACCTTTCTTACATCATTTATGTGTAAGACATGTGTAAGTCAATTATACTATGATTATGGTTAATAAGTTATTGCTAACAGCTTGATTTTATTGGTTGCGGGGGCTGGATTTGAACCAACGACCTTCAGGTTATGAGCCTGACGAGCTACCAGACTGCTCCACCCCGCGCCAATAAAATAATTTTAACGCAACGTTAAAACAACATCGCCGAATATACAGCACAAAAAAACTAATTGCAACATATTTATTAAAAATATCTGATATCAATTGACACTATCTACTTGCCAGTACTTCCCAACGTTTAATTGCTATACCTTTAACATTTTCCAAAACTGGAACACGTTCAATAGTTAAACGTAATCTTAAATTTCTATCACCACCTCCAGAGCCACGCCCTGTAAATTCCATATTAAAATTAATGATTAAAACCCAACGATAACGACCATTAAATACTTCTTCTTGTTGTAACTCTGGCGCACTCATAGGATAGGCCTTTACCAATAATTTATTACGGCCTACCATATCTATTAACTGCATATTTTGTATCATATTGGTAAAAGTTTCCCAACCATCTATGGTAAAATACTTAGTATTTTCTTGTAATCTGCGTTGATAATCATGATAACCAAATGTTAGTGTATCACTCACAGCTTGTACAACCCACGAATAAAGTTCAGAGCTTGTCATACTTGGTTGATCTAATGGGATAAGTTGCATAATACGACCATCAACAGTTGTTGCAAAATATCTATTTTCTGGTGCTGATTTAAACATATAAACCAATATAGCTATTAGTATTGCAACTATAATAACAGAATTTACAAGTGCAATATTCACCATTTTCCGAAAATTATCACGATAAAACTCCATACGGATAATCTGTTTATTAAATCCAACAGCTACGCTATCTGATAATTTATCTTCCGCGTGTGCTTTTACTTTATCTATTTTTTTTATTATTTTGCCTATGCGGGTCGAAGAATATGCTCTTAATTGGTTTGTTTTATTTGCTAATTTTTTATTTGCTTTTGTTTTAGAAACCTTATCTTTTTTCTTATCATCAGTAGAAATATTATTTTTCAATTTATTAGTTTTATCTTTATCATCTTTTTTTACATCCATATCTGCAACGCCAACATCTTCCTTAACACCATTATCTGGTGTAGGAGTTACTTTATTTATATCATTTTTAGTATTCGTATTTTGCATGCTATAAATTTTATCTATATTTCTTAAAAAAAACAAATAATGCTAGCCATTAGATAATGGCATGGCTAGCATTAGATTTAAGTCTAACATTACTAAAAATAAAGACAAGTACAAATCTATTATTCCACTATTTCTGTATCACTAAAAAAGAAATGTATTTCTTTTTTAGCATTTTCCAAACTATCTGAGCCATGTACTGAATTTGCCTCTATAGATTCTGCAAAATCATGTCTAATTGTACCTTCATCTGCGTTAGCTGGGTTAGTATCACCCATAATTTTACGATTAAGAGCAACAGCATTTTCGCCTTGCAATACTTGTACAACAACAGGACCAGAGATCATAAATTCAACTAATTCATTATAAAAGGGGCGTTCTTTGTGAACTTCATAAAAACGCTCAGCCTGTTCTTTAGTTAAATGCAAACGCTTTTGCCCAACAATCTTCAAGCCACCCTCTTCAAAACGAGCATTTATTTTACCAGTTAAATTACGTTTAGTTGCATCAGGTTTAATAATTGATAAAGTTCTTTCCACTGACATTTTAAGATTTTCTCCCATTTTAATTTTAAAATTAAACATCATGCATGTTTTAAGGTAACATTGCAAACCGCCGATAAAAAACTAATATATAATAATTTAATAGTAAATACTAATTTTAAATAGATTTAAATAACTTATTTAAAAATTTACTACATTTTATCATTTGTTCATAAGATATGAATTCATTTGGTTTATGTGCTTGCTTTATACTGCCTGGCCCACACACAACAGTTGGCACTCCTGTTGCATGAAATATTCCAGCTTCTGTGCCAAAACTTACTTTTTTTGTATCGTCTAATTCTGATATTTTTTTTATTAAAATAACCATAGGGTGTTCTTCTTCTATATCAAAACTTGGGGTATATACAGTTTCACGCAATTTAATACTGGTTTTAGCGTCTATATCTTTCATTTTAGGCTCTAAGTGTCTGTAAGCATAATCTTTAATATTGGCGATTATTTCCTCCCTATTATGTTCTGGAATATTTCTAATTTCTATACCAAATTCACAATTATTGGCTACAATATTCAAAGCCGAGCCGCCATCAATCATACCAACATGCATAGTTGTAAATGGAGGTCTAAAATTATAGTTAAAAGGACCGTCTTCTTTAAATTGGCGAGCTTGTTTTGTTATATATGAGATAAGTTCTGCTGCATATTCAATTGCACTTACACCATCTGGTGCAAGAGATGAGTGACATTCTTTACCATGTACAGAACAATTATAATTACAAACACCCTTATGTCCGGTTATCACCTGCATTGAGGTTGGCTCTCCCACAAGGCAGAGTTTGGGCTTTACTCCCATATTTTTTATATGCTCAGCAATGCTATGCGCGCCAAGACAGCCAACTTCTTCATCATAAGACAAAGCAAAAGATATAGGATAAGAAAAATTAGCTTCAATAATTTTGGGTATTTTTGCCAAAGCAACAGCAATAAAACCTTTCATATCACAGCTGCCACGCCCATAAAAAAGCCCATCTTTTTCTACCATTTCAAATGGGTTGGTATGCCAGTCTTGTCCTTCAACTGGAACAACATCTGTATGACCTGATAGTATTAAGCCTGCCTTATCCTCATCACCAATAGTTGCATATAAATTAGCCTTCTTTTTAGAAGTATCATATATAAGTTTTGATTTAATCCCAAACCCATCCATATAATTGCGAACAAACGATATTAAGGCCATATTTGATTTATGACTTATTGTATCAAATTCAATTAGTTTTTTTAGAATTTCTATATCGGTTAAATTAGATTGCATATTTACCCATTTTTTAATTTTTTCAATTAGAGTAATATTTTACTTTTACAATAAATAGCTTGCCTATGCAAAGATGTTTCTTTATTGATAATGAAATTTAACAATATAAACAAAATGAAGGTATAGAATTTAAAATGAAAAAATTACTAAATTCATCAAAAATTATAATAATATTTACTTTAATTTTTATAGTAGCTACTGTAAATCAAGCCTATGCTATTGATAATAAATGCTATAAAATAGAACAGTTTGAGGCTGAGCAGGGTCTAAGAATACATTCAGAATTATTGGTTATTAGCTTAACATGCAGAAAAACCCCAGGACATGGTACACTATATGAAAAATACAAACGTTTCACCAATAAAAATAAATTACTTATTGCAAATTACGAAAATATTTTAATAAGTTTTTTTAGAGATTCTGGTAGTGCCTCTCCAGCAAAAGATTTACATACTTTAAGAACAAGCCTTGCCAATGATATATCACAACATGCCATAAATATGAGCGTTACTGGTTTTTGTAATTATTTTGGTGGTCGCATAGACAGGGCGCTAAAAATGAATAGAGAAACATTAAGAAAATGGGCCAAACAAGTCTGGGAAAATCAAAAAACTTCTCACAGATTATGTCCAAAAGATAAAGCTCTACTTTTAAAGCAAGCCGCAGATAAAAAAAGAAAAGTACAACAATTACTGGAAATACAAAAAAGATATAAATAATCACCTATGGAAATATTTATATATTATTGGCTGTAGTTTTATTATGCCATCTAACATTAGAGTGGTCATGGGGGCTGTTTTATCAGCCTCTTTATAATAAATTTTATATGTTGTGTTTTGTATATACTGATTTTCTAAATTTTTTATAAATATAAAACTCATAAAAATATATAAAAGCCAAAATGAAATATATGCTACTTTCCTTAGGAAATATGGTATATAGGCATTATTCATTGTAAAATAATAAATTGAATATATTACAAATAATAGATTTTTTCCTATTGTTATAAAAACAATAACCAGTGATAGTCCAATTGCAATTGGAGGAATATATATAGCTCTAATATAATTTTTACCTTTTTCATTTAATGACTTTTGATTGGCATAATTAGGAGCTTCGCTTTCTATTTTATCAAAAAATTCTACGACTTTTGCTCTGTATCCATCTAAAATATATTTTTCTATAAAAAACTTGCGTTCCATTACTGGGAATTGTTCTTCTATATTTAAATCTGGTATATCAATATCTAATGCTTTAAAAAATTCTGGCATTGATAAATTTGGTGCTATTACTTTTCCAAATTTAGAAGACATCGTCAAAGACCAGTTAATATTTGCAATATCTAATATTTTTTTTGATAACAGTTTTTTTAAACTTTTTTTGTCAATCTCATCTGGCAAATCTTCTTTTGTAAAATTTATATCTTTTACTTCTGTTTTTAGAAATTCTAATAATTTGCC
>JALTWL010000288.1 GCA_027047045.1 Micavibrio sp. | reverse complement strand
GTAATTATCATTTTACTATTTTGCCCTAAACGAGTTAAAACCATTTTCATTTGCATTGCAGTTGTATTTTGAGCCTCATCTAAGACTATACATGCATTTGAAAGCGTGCGCCCACGCATAAATGCCAAAGGTGCTACCTCTATATCACCATTTGCAAGCCTTTGCACTATCTGTTCAGATGTCATCATATCGTGCAAAGCGTCATAAAGCGGTCTTAAGTAAGGGTCAATTTTTTCTTGTAAATCTCCTGGCAAAAAGCCTAAATTTTCGCCTGCCTCAACTGCGGGACGGCAAAGTATTATTTTATTAACCTCCCCCCGTTCCATCATCATGGCGGCATGCGCTACAGCTAAATAAGTCTTGCCAGTACCCGCAGGTCCAACCCCAAAAATCATACGATTTTTCTCCATCGCATCTAAGTAAGCCGCCTGTTGAGCTGACCTAGCGGTAAGTTGATGTTTCTTTTTACCACGTTTTACTTTTACTTGTGGTTCTTGAAAGGCTAACTTTGCCATTTCTCTGGCGGCTGGGTCTAGATTACTATCTGCTATTCTAATTGCAGCATCAACCTCATCTAAACCTACATATAAATTATTTATAACCCGCTCCCAAAGAGCCTCTAATACATGTCTTGCTTTTTTTAATTGAGAATTTGTTCCTGTAAGTAAAACTTCATTACCTTTAGTATTTACTTGAATATCTAACTGTTCTTCTATTCTTGATAAATGCGCGCCACATTCCCCAAATAATAGCGGAACTAAATCATTATCATCGAATTGCATACCTATTTGATGTGTAGCTTTTTTAGCCAAAAAAACCTCATAATTTTTTTAATTATCATCAGCGCCCATCTTTATTCTATCCCTTAAAAAGCTAAAAGACACTTAAATTTTATATTTTTTTAGTTTTTTTTTAAGCTGCATTAGAAGATATAATTTCGCTTGTTATCACTTTACCACTTAGGCTATTTGCATAAGCATCTGTTACTTTTACATCAATTATCTCACCTATCAGGCGGCTTGGAGCATTTACATGCAAAGATTGTAAATATGGAGTTTTCCCAAGTATTTGCCCTTCCTTTTGCCCCTCTTTTTCAAAAAGAACAGGAACAGTCTTACCAACAAATTTTTTGTTATATTCAAATTGTTGTTTATTTAAAACTTCTTGTAATTCTTGCAATCTTTCACTTTTGACTTTTTCTGGTAGCATACCGCTCATTTTTGCGCCAGTTGTGCCAGGGCGTGGGCTATATTTAAATGAATAACAAAAAGCATAACCTATATCTTCTATCAATTTAATTGTATCTTTGTGATCTTGTTCACTTTCACCTGGAAAACCAACAATAAAATCAGAACTAAGAGCAATATCAGGCCTTACCTCCCTCACTTTGTCAATTATTCTTTTATAATCATCGGCTGTGTGTTTTCTATTCATAAGTTTTAAAATTCTATCCGAGCCACTTTGTACAGGTAAATGCAAAAATGGCATTAAAATATTTACATCTCTATGAGCCTCTATTAACTCATCTTGCATATCTCTTGGGTGCGAGGTTGTATATCTAATTCTTTTAATACCATCAAGCTCTGCAATTTCACGGATTAGACGACCAAGCCCCCAATCTTTGCCATCAGAACCTTCACCATGAAAAGCATTAACATTTTGCCCTAAAAGAGTAATTTCTTTCACTCCACTGGCTAAAAGCTGTTTTGCCTCTTGAATTATTTGCTCAACTGGCCTTGAAAATTCTGCACCGCGAGTGTAAGGCACAACACAAAATGTACAAAATTTATCACAGCCCTCTTGCACAGATAAAAAAGCGCTAACACCAGCTTGCGAGCTATTATCCATTGTTAAATTATCAAATTTTGCCTCAACATCAAAATCTGTATTAACCACCCTATTTTTACCGTAAGCGCCAGTTGCTTTTGCCACCATTTCTGGTAATTCATGATATGTTTGCGGACCAAATACCATATCA
>JALTWL010000287.1 GCA_027047045.1 Micavibrio sp. | reverse complement strand
CCAACGGTTGGCATATGGCAAGCGGCGGTATAAGGCCGTTGCTTTCAGCCGAAAACGAAAATAATAAAAAAGGCTGAAAACTTCTGTCGTGGACGGATAATTTCCGCCGTTTGCTATATGCGTTGTTGGCGTTTCGTTGAAGAAAGTTCTAGTCAGACAATTTCTCTAATAAAGTAACCCAATTATTAAAATGCCTACATTTGCTTTTTAGATTGTTGATTCCAATAAAATCCGCAATATCGGGGCCAATATTTGCTTTATCATATTCAGGTATTAATTGTAATATTCTTTTTGAGGGTGCTGTTAAGGGATTATCATTAATTAACTCTGGATTAGCAAAATCATTACTAATTTTTATTAGTTTATCAATTTCATTTTCATGTTCAAAATATTCATATTTTAATGGTTCTGGATTTACAAATATTAGAGCTTCAAATTCATGAAGTTGAATATAAGGAATGAAGCGAAAATCATTGATATCTTCACTAAATGCTCTTTCAAGAAATTCAACTTTTTCATAAGGATCGTAAATTCTTTTTGCTTCTCGGTATTTTGGAAAGTCTGTAGGCAAGGCATATAGGTCAAACATTGTTGTAAAACGAACTTCTGGATTATTATCCTCTTTAATCCACATTAATATATCTTTTCTAGCTTTTTGATAACTGTTTAATCCTCCTCTATAATTTTTCTTCCTATCTTTACGTGTTAATACACTTCTAACATTAGTTGAAATATTAAACTGGCCTAAATAAGGAGATAATACTTTTTTTGCAAAATATTCTTCAGTTTGTCCTTCTGAAGTAATATTTAATCTTATAAAATTACTCATGGACGACCTCCTAATACATTTTTTTCCCAGAGTTCACTGATACTATAATTATCTAGCCACTCAGTTAAGTCAGCCTCTTTAAGTTTCTTGAATATTGAACATTTATTTTGTTCATCCCTTTCAACAATAATAATATCATTTATATCGAATTCATCAATTAAACGTGTAGATTGAGTAGCTATAATAATTTGAGAATTTTTACTAGCTATTTTTATCATACTTGCTAATAGTGAAATGGCATATGGATGTAACCCCAATTCTGGTTCATCTAATATAATAACTGAGGGTAATGTTTTAGGAGGTTGTAAGAATAGTGTGGTTAATGCCATAAAACGTAATGAACCATCAGAAATTTGATGAGGGCCAAATAAATAATCGGATTCTTTTTCAGTCCAATTCAACATAATATAGTTGCTATTTTGTGTGGATGGGGATAAAACGAAATCTCCAAACTGTGGCATTGCTTTCTTAATATATCGGACTATTCTGTTATAATATTCTTCTTGTTTTTTTATTTTAAATAAAAAAGCTGCAAGGTTCCCTCCATCACTTCTTAAAAAATTATTATCGTTAATATATCCGTTATTTCTTATTCTAGATTCTTTTGATGTATCATGAAATTGAAAAACTTGACAGCTTTTAAGCAACTGAAAAATAATCCTGGCAATTTTTGTATCAGGTTTTTTACAATACTCATAAAGTCCAGATTCTTTTACCCCTGGCTCTAACGATATAGTAAAGGGTTTATTTCTTTTTTTCTCTTTATATGTTAATAATTCTTCGGTAAAAATAAGTGTGTCACCAGCTGCGTGGGCTAGCCTAAAACTATATTTGTCAACTGATCTGTTATCTGAGAATTTTAGTGTTGCTTCAATACGTTTTGTTTTTTTGGGGCCATAATATAATAATGAACTGGCTGATCCCTCTTGTCCAATATAAGTTTGTAAGGCTCCAGTTGTTAAATAATTTAGCATTTTAAAAAATGAAATTAAATTACTTTTGCCACTACCATTTGCTCCTAATAAAACAGTTATTTTATTAATAGGAATAGATTGGCCCTTTAAATCAATTGACTTAAATCCTTTAATTTCGATATTTGTTAGTTTTAGTGTTTTCATTTTTTTTTTATTTTTTCAATGAACGCCAACGG
>JALTWL010000286.1 GCA_027047045.1 Micavibrio sp. | reverse complement strand
ACAGAAGTTGAACTTAGTTTAGAGAGATTATTTTTCTATGCCGCTTGGTGTGATAAATTTGAAGGAAACGTACATTTTCCACCAATGCGTACAGTAACTGTTGCAATGAAAGAGCCAATTGGCGTTATGGGTATTATATGTCCCAATAATAATCCACTGCTTGGCATGATATCACTTGTTGCACCTGCGATTGCTATGGGCAATAGAGTGGTATTACTACCATCTGAACAGCATCCGCTATCTGCGACAGATTTTTATCAAATTTTGGAAACTTCTGATGTTCCAGCAGGGGTGGTAAATATTATAACTGGTCAGCATACAGAAATTAGCAAAACTTTAGCAGAACATAGTGCAGTAGATGCAATTTGGTGTTTTGCAGAGGACAAAGAAATTAGTAAAATAGTAGAAATGGCATCTGCTGATAACTTAAAACGTACATGGTGTAACTATGGTTTAAAATATGATTGGTTTGACAAAAAACAATCAACGGGCACAGAATTTTTACAGCACGCCGTTGAAATTAAAAATATTTGGATACCTTATGGTGAGTAATTTTCTGTAAAATTATTTGATATTTATTTTATAGCTATATTTTGTTTTTTACATTGCAAATTTGCCAAATCATTGCTAATTTTGCTAAATGTGCCTATTTTGTTTGGTGATTTTATTTTAAGCATAAGGGATTTGAAAATAAATGGTAGCAGTAAAAGACGAAAATACAGAAGCTGATGATATAATGGAAGGCGCCCTTACCAAGGTTGTTAAAGCTATGGTAAAAAAAGGTAAGGAGCGTGGCTATATTACCTATGACGAATTAAATAAGGCTTTACCTGCGGGTACATATTCATCTGAGCAAATAGATGAAACTATGGCGATGCTAACGGATATGAATATCAATATAATAGATGGCGATCCCGATGAAGAATTAGACGGCAAGGACGGGGACAATACTACAAATGTTGCCGATAGCGATGCTGGCAGTACTGATGATCCTGTTCGTATATATTTACGTGAAATGGGCAGTGTTTTACTACTTTCTAGGGAAGGTGAGATTGCTATTGCCAAACGCATTGAGGCTGGTCGTGATATGATGATGGGCGGAATTTGTGAAAGCCCTATGACTATTCAAGCTTTGATGCAATGGTACAAAGCGCTTGAAAAAGAAGAAATACTTTTGCGTGAAATTATTGACTTAGAGGCAACATATGGAACCGATGTTGATACAGATAATAGTACTGAGTCTATAGAAAAAACAAAAATTACCGATAAGGACAACAACACACCTGAAGAAGAAAAAACAAAAGAAGAAAATGATGAGGATGAGGAAAGCGATGCAGAAGATGAAGGTGGCATTTCACTTGGCGCTATGGAGGAGGAACTAAAACCAAAAGTCATTGCTACATTTAAAAAAATAAATCGCCTTTATAAAAAACTTAGCAAAATACAAGAAGAGCGTTTTGAGCTAAATAATAAGAATAAAGAAATTCCTAAAAAATTAGAAGATAGCTATAAAAAATACCGCAAACAAATGGTCATTGCGATGGAGGAAATTGAACTTAATCCCGCAAGGACTGAGCAACTTGTAAATCAGCTTTATAATGTCAATAAAAAGCTAATAAGGCTTGAAGGACAGCTAATGCGTTGGGCTATAGATTGTAAAGTTGATAGACAAGAATTTTTGGATAACTATTACGGTTCTGAAACCAATCGAGATTGGATAAAAAATATATCTAAATTAAAATCTAAGGGCTGGGATAATTTTGTTAAAAAACATAAAAATGATATAAAACGCACCCAAGAAGAAATACTTAAAATAGCAGAGCAGGTTGCTTTACCAATTTCTGAATTTCGCCGCATTGTGCATACAGTAAAAAAAGCTGAAAGTGAGGCAAATAAGGCTAAAAAAGAAATGGTTGAGGCTAATTTGCGCTTAGTTATTTCAATTGCTAAAAAATATACTAATCGTGGCTTGCAATTTTTGGATTTAATCCAAGAGGGCAATATTGGGCTTATGAAAGCAGTAGATAAGTTTGAATATCGTCGTGGATATAAATTTTCAACTTATGCTACTTGGTGGATAAGACAAGCAATTACACGCTCTATTGCTGATCAGGCAAGAACAATCCGTATTCCAGTTCACATGATAGAAACTATCAATAAAATTGCCAGAACATCAAGACAAATGATGCATGAAATAGGCAGAGAACCCACCCCAGAGGAACTTTCTATCCGCTTAGGCATGCCTTTAGAAAAAGTGCGCAAGGTAATGAAAATATCAAAAGAGCCTGTATCTCTTGAAACGCCTGTTGGTGATGAGGAAGACAGTCAACTTGGTGATTTTATTGAAGATAAAAATGTTATATTGCCTGTTGATGCGGCTATACATTCTAACTTGCGTGATACAACAACTAGAGTGTTGGCAACGCTAACACCACGTGAAGAAAGAGTGTTGCGTATGCGTTTTGGTATCGGTATGAATACTGACCATACTTTAGAGGAAGTTGGGCAACAATTCTCAGTTACCAGAGAGCGTATCCGCCAAATAGAGGCAAAGGCTTTGCGTAAGCTTAAACACCCAAGCCGCTCTAAACAGCTTAGAAGCTTTTTGGATATGTAGATATATATTAGCAATATTGAAATATGAACAATATCCCAAGCAGTTTTGAAAATATCTTAGTAATAAAACTAAGCGCGCTTGGGGATTTTATGATTGCTCTTGGCGCTATGGAGGCTATTAGAAAACATCACAAAGACGCAAAAATAACCCTACTTACTACAAAATTATTTATAGATATAGCTGAGGCTAGCGGTTATTTTAATGAAATTATAGTTACTGAGCGTCATAAATGGTGGAACATAGCTGGTTGGCTGGACTTATATAAAAAAATAAAAAAAAGAAATTTTAAATTTGTTTATGACCTACAGTTAAATGACAGAACTGCATTTTACTATAAATTATTTTGGATAGGTAAAAAACCTAAATGGTCAGGTGTTGTAAAAAGTGCTTCACATCAATATAAAAACCCAAATTGGCGCAACATGCATGCTTTTAAAAGACACAGAGAAATTCTCAAAATTGCTAATATTGATAAGGTCAATTTGCCAAATTTAAAATGGGCAAATGCGGATATTTCTTTTTTTAAAATAAAAAAACCTTACATAGTACTAGTTGCTGGCTGTTCTCCTGCGTGGCCAGAAAAAAGATGGCCAGCAATTAAATATGCAGCTTTGGCAAAAAGACTTTTTATGTCTGACATGAATATTGTTATTATTGGCAGTGATGCAGACAGAGAAGTAAATGAAAAAATTGCTCGCACTTGCCCAAATGCCATTGATTTAACTGGGCAAACTTCGCTTTTAGAAGTGTTGGCAATTACCAAAAATGCTTATATGACTATTGGCAACGATACAGGTCCTGTGCATATGGCAGCAATTGCAGGCTCACCTGTTATGGTATTTTTTTCTGGCGCATCTAATCCTGAGCTATCTGCCCCTGTGGGTCAAAATATTCTTATAATTGACAGCGATGACCTACAAAATTTATCAGTAAAAGAAGTTTGGAAAGAATATCTTTCTTTTAAGAAATCTCTCTGAGTAATTTTGCTGCTTTTTGGGATAAAAGCCCCCAAATATTTATATATCCAATTAACAATATTGTGAGTATAGCAGACAAAATTATTACTGTTGCTTGGGCTATATTAAATAAAATATCAGTTTTAATTTGTAGTAAAAATATTGATACTAAATGGGCAAAAATTACCCCAAATATAGCAGCAAACAGTCCTGCAAATAGAGTGCTTATTCCATATTCTAACAAAAATATTTTTGCTATATTTTGGCGACTTATACCTAATAATTTTAAAATTGCTGTGTCATATATTCTATTTTGCCGCCCAGCTGCAATTGAGCCTTGTAATACCAAAACAGCAATAACAGTAATTATTGCAATTGCCAGCTTTATAGAATTGCTAGCAAATGAGGTTAAATTCAATACAGATTTATATGCATCTTTGGTTCTAACAATTAAGATTGTTGGAAATTTAGAGGCTAAATAATTTTGAAATTCAAGCTCTTGCTTTTCTTCTATATTCAAAATTGCCATATATTTATCAGTTTTTATTCCATCAGGAGGGGATATTATAATTGGAAAATTAGGTGAAAAACTATTTTGGTTATTTTTACGAATATTTAAAATATGTAGCTTTAGTAACTTAGAGTTAATGTAAATTGTAATTTCATCACCTATTTTAAAATTGTTAATATTGGCGGTTTCTTGGTCAATAGAGGCATAAATTTTACTTTTATCATATTTATCTTCCCACCATTTACCTTTTAGTATTTGCTCATTTAAGATATTTTTTTGCATATATGATATTTCTATATATGTTTTTGTAATGCCAATATTAGCACGCAATATTGGTATTAGCTTTAATTTTATATTTGGTGCAAAATTATCAATTGCTAATTTTAGTTTATCTATTTTTGATGAATTTATATCCATCAGGTAAAAGCTAGGTGCTGAGCTTTGCAAATCATCTTTTAAAGATTGCTTAAAGTTATTTTCAATAGCAAAAATACTAACTAAAATAGTTAAAATAATTCCAACTGATATGAATATCGCAAATGTCGCATTGGCGGGACGGTATATATTTTTACAAGCAAGAAGAAAAACAGGACTAAATTTAAAGGATATATTTTGGGCAATAGTCTTAAAGAATAGAGCCAGTAAGCCAAAAACACCAACAAAGATAAATACAGCAATAAAGAAAAATACCAGTAAGTTTATATCTTTTATCAATAAAAATATAAGTAATGATAAAATTTCTAAAAAGATAAATATCAAAATTATGGCTTTGAAGTTTATTTTACTATTTATACCTTCAACCATGCTACGAAATAGTGTGGCGGCTTTAACCTTACAGGCAGATATAACAGGAATAGTCATAAATATCATATAAACACACAAACCTAGCATAGCGGATAAGAATAATATTTTTTCATCTATTTTTACATTGACCTCTAACGCTAGCTTAGTTGCGATAAAATCTAATATAAAATATATAAAAGCAACAGAGCTTAAAACTGCTAGTATTAAAGCGGGGGCTGCTACAATTAACATTTGCATAAAATATATCCAAAATATTTTTTTGGTTGAAATACCAATTGTTTTAAAAATTGCAATATTATTATATTTTTTGCGTAAATAGGCTTTAACAGATGTCGCAATACCGATACCGCCAACTAAAATTGCAATGACCCCAGATAAGGTCAAAAATAGGTTAAATATATCAATATTTTCCCGCATATTGGGGGCAGCATCTAAAAAGCTTCTACCGTGCCAATTTTCATTTGGGTATAATGTTTCTATTTTTTTAATTGCATCTAATAGTTCATCTATTTTTTTTATATAGGGCATAAATATTCTGTGGTCATAAAAAATTTGCCCTCCCTCAGTTGCAAGCCCTGTTCTTTTTATTGTGTAGTAACTTATCATTGCTCTTGGAAAAACAGTAAATTTTGAAGAGCCTAGCTTGTCTGGTTCTTTATCTATTATTCCCCTTATTCTAAATTTTTGTTTACCTATTAGTAATATATCGCCTATTTTAAGATTTAGTCTTTTTAGTATTTCTTTTTCTACTGCTACCCCCCAAAGTGATTTTCCCGCCTTAAAAGCTTTCATGTTTTTAGGAAGAACAATATCTTGAGCGCGCGCCTCACGAACTTTACCTTTGTCCCCCTTAAACATGATTGTTTTGCCTTTTTCATCTACAAAACTAACGGTACCATATGGAGGATAAAAAGGATCAACTGCTTTTAACTCTACCAGTAAAGACTGACTACCATCTTCTTTTCTGGCGGTTGCTCTGGTCTCCATTACAACAGATACAACACCCAAATCTTTTAAATTTTCTATTTTATTTTTGGAAATTGGAGTGCCAATTGTTCTAATTGCAATATCTCCACCCAAAATATAGCGCCCATTATATCTAAGAGCCTCATCAACATTCAAAGTAAATAATTGAACAGTCGCAACCAAAAAAACTCCAATATATAAGCAAAAAAATACTATATAAAAATTCTTATATCCACCTCGTAAATCTAAAATGGCTGTGCGAAGAACTGCTGTTATATCTTGTAAAATTTTCATTTTACTATCTTCCCATCAACAATTTTTATAACTCTGTCACAATTTTGGGCAATATCTTGGTTATGAGTAACCATAATGACTGTTGTATTTTTTAACTTTGCTAAATTAAACATTAAATCAATAATTTTCTGGCTGTTTTTTATATCTAAATTACCCGTTGGCTCATCTGCTAATAGCAATGGGGGGGAGGCAACAAACGCCCTTGCAATTGCAACTCTTTGCTGTTCACCACCAGATAATTGTGATGGATAATGTTTTGCCCTGTCAGACAGTCCAACCATATCCAAAATATCTGCCGCTTTTTGGTGCGATTTTGCAATATGCATAAATTGAAGTGGAAGTGCAATATTTTCTATTGCTGTCATAGTTGGAATTAAATGAAAATTTTGGAAAACTATCCCTATATTTTTTTGTCTAAATGCTGTTAGTTTATCTTCTGACATCGTGGTTATATCTGTAGCATTTATAAAAATATGTCCAGAATTTGGTGCTTCTAGACCGGCAAGTAACATAAGTAAGCTAGTTTTTCCAGCGCCAGATGGACCAACTATACTTACTATTTCCCCATTTTTAACTGTAAGGCTTATATTCTTTAATATTTGCAATTTCTTAGTTTCAGTACTAAAATGTAAACATATATCTTTTAAAGATAAAAAATTTTGTGTAATTGTTTTAACATTGGTGTTATTCATGTTTTTATACTTCCCTAGTACAAAGCCATTATTAAAAAATATGAAATTGATATTATCTGTTTTTATTTTGTCTTTTTTATTTTATAGCATTAACTCAACATTTGCCAAGCCTGCATTAGCAGTAGATGGTATTTTCTCAGTAGAATCACAAGAAGCAATTGCTTTTGATGAAAAAGATAAAGAAAAAAAACCTGAAAAACCTAAAGTACCATCTGTTATAATGTTGGGGGATAGCTTAACTTCTGGATATGGAATTGCCATTCAACGTGAGGCACCTCTTTTTAGCTATGCTAAAAAACTTGAAAAGCTACTACATAAATTTGGCTATCCGGTAAAAATTCTAAATTCTAGTGTGACGGGTTCAACTACTGCTCATGCTTATTCTAGGTTGTTGACTTTTATTAAAAAGAAAAAGGAAAGACGCTATGTACTTGCTATTATTGCACTTGGATATGACGATTCATATGCTAAATTTCCAGTTAAAAAAACCTATAAATATTTAGAAAGAATAATGGAAAAACTAGAAGAAAATAATATTCCAATGGTGCTTATGGGAATGAGAGCGCCTGCTGATAGTTCACCCGAATATGCACAAAATTTTAACAGTATATATCCAAAACTTTCTTCACAATTCAATACACCATTTTATCCATTTTTATTAGAAGGGGTGTTTATGCGTCCTAAATATGCGCTTTCGGATTTAGCGCATCCCAACAATGAGGGCATGGATTTAATTGCTCAAAAAACTGCCCCCTTGGTAATGTATGCATTGTTTGAGGCCTTAAATGGTAGAAAACCTGTAAAATATCCAGAGAAAAAAGAAAAACAACAGCAACAAGAAAAATCAAATAATATTACAAAAGACTGACCTGCAAGCCGGCAGCTCAATCATAGATATTTTGATTTCAATTTTTGTTGAAAGCGAATATTTATTTTTTATATTACCAATTATTTTTAGTAAATTTTCTTGAAATCTTGAAAATGCGTCTTCTATTTCATTTTCATAAATTGGCCTTTGTAGTAAAATTCCAAAACTATTTACACAAACACGTCCAATCACATCACTTTGTCTTCTAACTAAGGATAAATTCTCTGCAAAATCTTTCAATATAGAATTTGCTTTTTCTTCTTCTATATTTTTAGTAATATCAGATAAATTCAATATATCAATAAATAATACAAAGTTTTTTTCTAAATATCTAAATCCTCTATCAATAGATGATAAAAATAACTGTCCAAATGAGTTTTTATCAATAATACCCAAAACAGTCTTTGGTCTGTCTTTTTCACTATCAGTGCTTAATATATGACAATAATGGTGGAAAATTTTAGCATTATCCACCACTTCTACTAACGCGCTACTATCTAGTGGTTTTTTGAGTAAGTTGTTACAAAATCCTGACAAAGCGTTGTCTATTGTGGCTTCTTTGGATAGCAAGACAATATATGGTCTAATTCTTCCGTCCAATATACGCAATATATCAAATACTATGGTTTTGACATTATTTAGTGGGGACGGGTCAATAAAAATACAGCCAAAGTTACTATCTTTTATTTTTTTTATTGCAATATTTTTATTTTCCTCACAAAGGGTTTTATGTCCCATTTGTTCTAACCTATTTGACATTAGGTTACATACAAGCGCATCTCTGTCTATTATAAGTATATTCATATTTTAGGCTTTTAAAAATGTTAAACATTCAGCAAGAACATTATCACAGCGGAAAGTTAATAAAAGTAAAATAAAGTAAAAAAGACAATAAAATTTTACTGTCTTTTTCAATACTACATATTAGAGTATTTAGGTCCTCCACCACCTTCTGGAGGTGTCCAATTTATATTTTGTTTGGGGTCTTTGATATCACAAGTTTTACAATGAACACAATTTTGTGCATTTATTTGTAATTTTTTCTTTGTTTCGCCCGTTTTTTTATCTTTTTCATCAATAAATTCATAAACTCCAGCAGGACAGTATTTTTCTTCTGGTCCACCGTATTTTTCAAGATTTACTTTGATTGGAATTTCTTTGTCTTTTAATTTTAAATGTACTGGTTGGTTTTCTTCATGGTAAGTACCACTATTAAAAACAGAAGATAGCTTATCAAATGTTAAAACGCCATCTGGTTTTGGATAATTTATTTTAGGCATTTCACTTGCAGGTCTAAGTGTTTCGTAGTCTGCATGTTTATGTTTTAAAGTACCTGTAAAACGCCCACCTGTAATTGTTTCAATGGCTGCGCGAATTAGTCCACGCAACATACCTTTTTGAAAAGCAGGGCGAATATTTCTAACTTTGTATAATTCCTCAAATACCCAGCTTTTTTTCATTTTTTTACTATATGTAACACATTCATTATTTTCTGGAGTAATCTCAGCAGTTAAATGTTCAAAAAGTGCCTCTGCTGCCACCATACCACTTTTCATTGCTGTGTGATTGCCTTTTATTTTAGGAACATTTAAAAAACCAGCTGTATCACCAACTAAAAGCCCACCTGGGAAGGTTAATTTGGGGATAGACTGATAGCCACCTTCAGACAAGGTTCTTGCTCCATAAGAAATACGTTTACCACCTTCCAAATATTTTTTAAATGCAGGGTGAGTTTTTATACGTTGCATTTCTTCAAATGGTGATAGATGAGGATTTTTATAATCAAGCCCAACTACAAAGCCAATTGATACCTGATTATTATCCATATGATATATCCAAGCCCCGCCGTATGTTTCCTTATCCAAAGGCCAACCTATGCTATGCACGACCAATCCTTCTTCATGTTTATCGGCAGGAATTTCCCAAAT
>JALTWL010000285.1 GCA_027047045.1 Micavibrio sp. | reverse complement strand
AAACTGCAATGACTGATGCTTTAACTGATGCTCAAAAAGAGCAGATTTTATCAACAATTCCAATGGGAAAAATGGGAGACCCCGACGATATTGCAGCCGCTGTTGTTTATCTTGCCAGTGATGAGGCCGCATATGTAACGGGACAAACATTGCATGTTAATGGAGGTATGGCAATGATATAGCTATTTAGCTTTGTTGCTGTGTAGATTTATCTTATTGGCAAGATATTCTTCTTCTGCGCATATCATACCTTTACAGATAATTTTTAGAGCCTGCAGGCTTTCTAAAGCTAGGTTCTTTTTATTATTTTTTAAATGCAAAAGCCCCATATATAAATGCGCCCCCATATGTTTTGGATATAATTTTAAAGCATATTGTAAATTCTTTTTTGCTTTATCTAATATGTCTAACTGTAAATAGCTATATCCCATAAATGCATAAGCATCAGAATTTTTAGGTTGGCGTTGCAAAACTTTTTCTAATATATCTATGGCTTGGACATATTTTCTATTATTTATATGGATTGTAGCAATACGAAGACCATCATCAGATAACCATAATTTTGGTCTGTCTGATTGGCGTATATATTTAGAGTGTTTTTTATTATTTTTTATTTTTGGTAATTGTTCTTTATTGGTATTTTTGTCTATAGCATTTGTTTTTTTCTTATCTTGAAATTCTTCAGGAACACCAAGTTTAATATATTTACTAGATTTTAAATGGGTATTTGGGTCGTTGTCTTTTTGAACTGGTGGGTTTTCAGCAAAAACACTAGCCGTAAAAATAAGGGTGAACATAACAAATAAAATTGCCACACTATATAGTTTATAACTATTTAAAAAATTTGTGTTTATTGCATTGATTTGCATATTTTTTACTCTAAATTCTATTTGCTAGCAACAATGATGCAGTTATTTAGCTCAGCACATGTCTTAAAAGCATTTTCTTTGCTAAGCCCTGATAATCTAGCTCTGTAAATAGTGCCTCGTGCAGTTTTTAAGGGCATAATTTTAGGCAACAGTCCAGTATCTATGACTTGCTTGTTTTTAAGCGATATTTTTGTTTTTACAAGGGCAAGATTTGCAGCTTCTTTAGAAGAAAAAGCTCCTATTTGTACCTGCCAATCTTCATCTGGGATAGTTTTTCTAATACCTGCATTAGTATTTGCCATAGCGCTTAAGCTTTGTGTTGCATCTATATCTATGTCGCCTTCACCTATAATTAGCCCCATCATTGCAAGTTTAATATTTGGCTTTGGAGAGGGGCGTTTTGTTATTGTCACAAATTTATCTTGAATATTTGTGTGGCTACTTGCAACTTCTATACGAGCTGGAACAGGCTTTTTACCAGGAAGAGGGGGAAGCCTGTACCATTTTGCTAAATTATATCTTTCAGCTTTGGCAAAGCCTTTATCTAAAAGAGATACCATATGTCTATTTCTCGATTGACCTGTTCTGCCACCAAAGACAACCCCGATTATTCTGCGTCCATCACGAACAGCTGAAGATACAAGATTAAAACCAGAAGCCTTAACATAGCCAGTTTTTATACCGTCCATGCCACGGTAAGAAGAAAGTAACTTATTATGATTCTTGTAAGTTTTACCTGCATATTTAAAAGTTTTTCTACTAAAATGATGATAATATTCTGGGTGGTAAAGCAACATAGAGCGAGCTAAAATAGCCATATCTTTAGCTGTGCTTATTTGATATTTATTGTGAAGACCAGATGCATTTTTAAATACAGTATTTTTCATGCCTAATATCCTAGCCTTGCGTGTCATCATTTGTGCAAATCTACTCTCAGACCCACCAATAGCCTCAGCCAACACAACGGCAACATCATTTGCAGATTTAGTTACAAGGGCGGCAATTGCGTCGTCAACTCTAATTGCGCTGCCAGCTTTTAATCCTAATTTTGAAGGAACCATGCTTGCCGCATGACGTGATACTCTTAATTTTTGCCATTCTTTTAATTTGCCCGCCTTAAGAGCATCAAAAGCAAGGTAAAGTGTCATAATTTTTGTTAAAGATGCTGGATGTAGTTTTTTATCAGCATATCTTTGGCTTAAAATCCTACCAGTTGCCGCATCAACAACTATTGAAGCATATTTATTATTAACTGCTGTATAACCATAAGAAGGATAAGTGGCAAATAATAAAATTACTGATAAAATAATAGTGGTTTTTATGAATATATTTTTTTTCATTTCTTTAATAGTTAAGTGAGTTATATATTTTTAAGGTTACGATAGAATGGATAAATTAAGGACACTCCAATAAACATGTTAATATAATATTTACTGTTTTGTCTAGTTTATTTATATAAATATCCATCTGCCTCATATGTATAATTATTGCACAATAAAGTAAACAAATTAAAAAAATATAAAAGCTTGACCTAAAATTTAAAGTCTTTATTTTTGTTATTTTATAATTTGTTAGAAGGAGCCATTGTTATGACAGATGTAAGTGGTATTGCAGCAGAGCGTTTAAAAGCATTTATTGAAAGAATTGAAAGATTAGAAGATGAGAAAAAAGCTTTGCAAGAAGATATTAAAGAGATTTATTCAGAAGCAAAAGCGGTTGGATTTGAACCAAAAATTATAAGAAAAATAGTTTCAATTAGAAAACAAGAGCTAGAAAAAAGACGAGAAGAAAGTCAACTTTTAGAACTATATATGTCAGCAATAGGAATGGTAGAATAGGCTTTCATTTTTATTTTCTTTAAAATATCTATAGATTATTTTTTACTTACATGTAACATTAGTTTTTGTATATAATTACCAATGATTTTGTGTAACTATATAATTTTGACAATTGCTTGATAGAGTTTTATATGTTTTTAATAATAAAAAGAAACGCCATATATTTATTAGCTTTTGTGCTTTTTTTATTATTCTCATTAGTAATAAATAGTGATTTAAGCTATGCCAATCAATATTCATCAAAAAATAAACCAAGTTTTAAAGTTGCCATGCGAGCATTTTCTCAGGGAGATACCAGACTTGCCGCACAGCATTTTTTAAGACTTGCGCAAAAGGGTGATGCAAGAGCTCAATATTATTTGGCATATCTATTAGATACTGGACAGGGACTTGGCAAAGATCCATATGGTGCTGTTAAATGGTATAAAAAATCTGCGGAACAGGGCTATTTGGCAGCACAGGCCTATTTGGGATATGCATATAGTGTGGGTAAAGGTGTTAAAAAAGATGAAAAAGAGGCTTTTCGCTGGTACACTCTTGCTGCTAGACGTGGAGATGCGGTTGCTCAAAATAATTTGGCAACAATGTTAAGAGAGGGGCGAGGCTATAAAAAAGACCCAATTTTAGCTGCAAAATGGTATATGCAATCTGCTATGCAAGGAAATGTTCAGGCTCAATATAATATAGCTACCATGTATTTAAAGGGCAATGGGGTTAAAAAAAATTATAAAGAGGCCCTTAAATGGTATGAATATGCAGCAGGTCAAGGAAATGTAAAAGCACAATCAGCACTTGCTTATATGTATAGCAAGGGGCTTGGTACAAATATTGATTATGAAAAAGCTGCAAAATGGTATCTCTTGGTAGCAAATAAGGGAGATGTATCGGCACAATATCAGTTGGCAAAAATGTATGATTTAGGTCTTGTTAAAGATAAAACAATAAAAGATGCAATTACTTGGTATGAAAAAGCGGCAAAAGCAGGGCATGCAGTTGCTCAATATCGTATAGCTCAACTATATGAACAAGGCACAGAAATAGAACAAGATATGAAAAAAGCAGTTATGTGGTATAAAAAATCTGAAATACAAGGATATTTGCCAGCAACAATGGCTGTTGCTAAATTCTATATGCTATTTGCTGATAAAGATAAAGAAAATATAAAAAAAGCAATGGCACTATATGAAAAAGCTGCTGAATATGGTTATGCTGATGCTCAAATTAAACTTGCAAAAATATATTTAAATAATAAAGTTAATCAAAATGACATTATTTTGGCTTATAAATGGTTCGCAATTGCAGCTATGGATTTATCTGCAGACAATAAATTAAAAGAAGAAGCTATTATAGGGCGAATAAATGCTGCTAGCGCGCTGAATGAAAAACAAATATTTGAAGCCAAAAAACAAGTTAGTAGTTGGAAACCAAAAGAACATGTAAATGGTTTTATTAAGGGCAAAAATATTTATAAAGAGAAATTTTAAATCATAAGGATAAATATTATGGAATTGTGGGTAATTTTAGGAGTTTTAGGAATTATTGTAATATGGTTAATATCTATATTTAACCGCATAATAGCTCTAAAACAGAAAAGAAATAACGCATTTTCTGATATAGATGTACAGTTAAAACAAAGACATGATTTAATACCTAACTTAGTCAATACTGTGAAGGCATATGCCAAACATGAAAGTGAATTACTGTCAAAAGTAACAGATGCTCGTGCAATGGCGATGAAAGGTGGTACAGTCAAAGATAAGTCTGAGGCAGAAAGCATACTTGGGGCTGCTATGATGAATTTAATGGCTGTTGCTGAAAATTATCCAGATTTAAAAGCAGATACTAATTTTCGCCAATTGCAAGATGAGCTTTCTGAGATAGAAAATAAAATTGCAGCCGCTAGAAGATTTTTTAATAATGCAACTAGTGAATTTAATACTGTGATACAGCAATTTCCAGGAGTAATTGTTGCTAGGATATTTAATTTTTCTGAGGAAGACTTCTTTGAACTCTCAGAAGATGAAGCAGAAATAGTTAAAAAAACACCAGAAGTTGCTTTTTAAGTCCATTTGAAATTAAATGGTCTTTATAATCTTATTTAAATTTTAATAAAATTTTATGTTTTTTCTGATAGCCTTGTATCGTGGTGATTTATTTATATATTTGGGTAAAAAGTTATTCTAAATGTTATTAAGGGCGGTAAAATGAATGTAGAACATTCTAATATAGATAATAATAATAACAAAAGAATGACGACAAAGACCAATCTTCAATTCTTGAAAACCGATACCAAAAATGTTCATTATTCTATCATTAAAACTAGCATTGTTGTTTTAACTATATTTATCGCTTTTTATTTTCTTATGAATGATTTGAAAACTTTTGAGGTAAAGAAAATTACTTATTATTTTTTTAATTCCGCGCAAGAAAATATTCGCATCTTAGAATCAGCGGGGGAAAGTATAAATAAATATATTTCCAATAATAAAAAGTTAAATAGGGCAGATATAGATTTTATTTGGGATATAATACATAAATCACGTTTGGCTAAAGCTTTAATTTGGAATGTAGAGGGCTCTGATGGTTGGTATTATATATTTGCAGATAACAATAAATATAAAATAAGCAAATATAGTACTGATAATAAAAGGACAAAAGAATTTGTTAGAAAAATATCTGCTCTGCCAAGAAGTAAAACTAATATAGATATTAAGCAATTAAGGCGTGCTTTTCCAAATTATAACTTAACTGGTAATTATGATTATATTCCTTTGCTATTTACTAAATTTAAAAAGAGCGGAGGATTTGACTTTCTAATAATTCTTGCCAATATCAAAAATATATTTTTACTAAATGATAATAATAGTGACTTGGTATTGCATAATGTAAAATTTAATAAAGCTCATGACAAAAAAATATTGCTTGAATATAACTATCAAAATACAGATGTAAGTTTTTTTAAACCAATATCGCTTAAATATGATGTTATGATGGGTGGGGAAACTTGGAATGTTGATATGACAGTTTCTCCAACTATGGCATATATTACCTTTTTGACACTTCCTTGGATAATATTGATTTGTGGTATTGTAGTGATTATTGGTAATGGGATTTACGTACATAAGCAATATAGACAAGAAAATCAGTTAGCTCATATATCAGAAACTTTGGCTGATAAAAATACAGAACTTTTAAGTTGGGAAAATGAGCGAAAACAGATGATAAAGGAATTTCGCAAAAGTGAACTAGAATACAAAGCAATTATAAATGCTGTATCTGATGTAATATTTGAAGTTAATCAATATGGTAATTTTTTGTTTATAAATGAAACTTGGCAAAAGCTATTTAATAAAAATGTTGATGACGGTTTAAATACTAATATATTCACCTATTTACATGATAAGGATAGAATTTATCATGAAGAAAGATTTGGTGAATTTGTATCTGGTTATAAAGGTGCATATAGGGGAGAGGCTAGATTTAGATTAAATGAAAATAATGAATATCGCTTTGTAGAGCTTGCATTTAGTATGATGCGAGTAACAGATGCTGAGCCAAGAGTGGTTGGAACTATTACAGATATTGAAAAAAGAAAACGTGCGGAAATAGCCCATAAAACAGCAGAAAAACGTTATGAAGAAATGTTTAAAAATGCCTTAAATGGTATTTATCAAGAAACGCCTGATGGTAAATTTATCAATGTTAATCAGGCTTTTGCAGATATTTTGGGATATTTAACGCCCCAAGAATTTATTGAGGATATAAATAATAATGGCAAAAAAATATATGCAAGTGAAAAACAAAGAACTTTATTAGAAATGCAAACTACCCAAAAAGGAGTAGTAGAAGGTGTAGAAGTTGAAATTATAAAACAAGATGGAAGCAAAGCATGGCTTTTAGAAAATATAAGGTCAGTTTATGATGACAACGGAGATGTGGCATATTTTGAAGGAACTGTTTGGGATATAACTAAAAGAAAAGAAATTGACCAAGCTCTCCGTAGCGCAAAATTAGAAGCGGACTTAACCAGTAGAGCAAGAATAGAATTTATGGCAAATATGAGCCATGAGCTAAGAACTCCCCTAAACGCAGTAATAGGTTTTTCTGAAATAATTAGAAATGAAGTAATGGGACCAATAGAACAAGACGCATATAAAGAATATGCAGAAGATATACACAATAGTGGTAAACAATTACTATCAATCATCAATGATATTTTAGAGTTATCACAAATAGAAATAGGAGAAAGGGAGCTAAAAGAAAAAGAATTTCCAGTGGCAAGAATTATTCAATCTGTACTTAATTTATTAGAGCACAAAATAAAACATGGAAAATTAAAGGTAAATATAAATATTCCAGAAGATATGCCAAATATATTTGCAGAGGAATTAGCCTTTAAACAGATATTTATGAATATTATTGGAAATGCGGTTAAATTTACTCCAGAAAATGGCAAAATAAATATTTTTGCTAAGTTAGGTGAAGATGGCTCTATGATAATAGAAATTTCTGATAGTGGCGTTGGCATGACAGAAGATGAGCTAGAAAAAGCGCTACAACCATTTGGTCAAGTTGAAACTGATATGGCGCGGGATAATTCTGGCACAGGGCTTGGGCTTTCTATTGTGCAGGCTTTAGTAGAGCTACACGGTGGTCGCTTTTTGATTATGAGTGAAAAAAATAAAGGCACAACTATAAAATTAGAATTTCCCAAAGAGCGCACTATGTTACGTAGTGTATCTTAAAATTATTATATATATTTTTTTAAGCTTTTAATTTTGTAAAAATTTTTCTACAATATGGTGTTAGTTAAGTTTTTCTGTTATTTTACACTTTCTATTGTGATTGGGAGATATAGAATTGGAAAATAAATCTATTATAATAGGTTATACAGAGCCTCCATCTATAGAAGATATAGAGGAAACGGCAAGGGTCATAATAGAAGACCTTCCAACTGGTATGAAAAAATATATCGGTAGATTAAAAATTGAGGTATCGGAATTTCCAGATAGCTATACAGAACAAGAATTGGAACTAAAAACTCCATTTGATATTTTGGGTTATTATGAAAGTGCAGGCCCAGCTGCGATTGGGCATCTATCTGTTTGTGCGGAGAGCAGAGATAGACTGCATTTATTCAGACGTCCTATATTAGATGTTTGGTGTGAAAATTATGAGGATTTGACATCTCTAATAAATAGGGTCATTTTGCAAGAAATAGGCAATCATTTCGGTTTTACAGATGATGAAGTAGAAATGTATGAAGAAGAAATGTTAAGAACAGATGTTTTTGAGCTTATCTAGACCAGATTTCATATATTTTTAAAATTACTTATATTATTCCAACTTTACCCGTATCACGTAAAATATGTATTGGGATTATCTATACCATTATATGGTAGTTATGCAAATAATTTTAATATTAGCTATAAAAATTTGCTAACTACCCATATTAACAAAGCGTTTTTCTCTTTGTGTCATAATATCCTCAGCACTCATATCATCAAATTTTTGTAAATGTTTTTCTATTGCCACCCCAACCGATTTAATAGTTTTATGTTTAAATCTATGAGCTCCACCAAGAGGCTCTGCTATTATATCATCAATTATCCCAAGCTTTTTTAAATCTTGAGCGGTTAATTTTAAAGCTTCAGCCGCATCTTTGGCAAAATCAGCGCTTCTCCAAAGTATTGATGCACAGCCTTCGGGTGATATAACGCTATAAATAGAATGTTCTAGCATGATAACACAATTAGCACTGGCAATTGCAACCGCCCCCCCCGAGCCACCTTCACCAATAATAACAGAAATAATAGGGGATTTACATCTAAGGCAAGATTCAATTGATTTAGCAATTGCCTCAGATTGTCCGCGTTCTTCTGCGCCAAGCCCAGGATAAGCGCCTGCTGTGTCAACCAGTGAAATAACAGGCATATCAAATTTACTTGCCATAGATAAAAGTCTTTGTGCTTTACGATAGCCCTCAGGGCGTGGCATACCAAAATTATGAAATAAACGGCTATTCATATCATGGCCTTTTTCTTGCCCAATAATAACGCAGGCTCTATCACCAAAACGACCAATCCCCCCTAAAAGTGCTGCATCTTCACCATATAACCTATCTCCCGCAAGAGGAGTAAAATCAACTATCAGCTCTTTGACGTAATCTAAAAAATGTGGGCGAGAAGGGTGTCTGGCAACCATAACTTTTTGTTGTGCATCAAGATTAGAGTAAGTTTGCTTTAGCAATTTATCAGTTTTTAAGCGCAGTCTTTCCAATTCATCGGCTATATTGACGTCATTGTCATTATCACTGCTTATGCGCTCTAACTCAGCAATTTTACCTTCAAGTTCTAGGATTGGCTTTTCAAAATTTAGCATAATATATTACCTACATTTAATTTATAACTTAAGCATGCATAATCTAGCAAAAAAAAGGGAGCTATAAAAGCTCCCTTTTTATAATTTTTAATTTATTATTACTTAGCCTCTTTTGCCATAGGATGTTTTTCAGCTACAGCATCACCAGATTCTTCATTTAGAATTTGAGTATAAATCTGTGTGGTTGCAATATCAGCATGACCAAGCATTTTTTGTACTGAGCGTAAATCCGCACCATGTCTAAGCAGATGTGTTGCAAATGCATGACGCAATACATGTGGACTTACTTTATCTGGATCTAAATCAGCTTGATGCGCTAATTCTTTTAATAATTGTGCAAAACGCTGACGTGTTAGGTGTCCAGATTGAGATGTACGTGATGGGAATAGCCATTTTGCTAATAGCTCTTTACGTTCATGTGATAAGAAACGTGGACGAACTTGTAAATATTTTTCAAGAGCTTTTTGTGCTGGCTCAGATAAAGGAGCCATACGTTCACGACCACCTTTTGTGCTAACCATAATAAATCTTGCACCTTCACCGACAGCTGATAACTCAAGACCAACAAGCTCAGA
>JALTWL010000284.1 GCA_027047045.1 Micavibrio sp. | reverse complement strand
CCAACCATTTCATACCTTCATAAATTTTTTCAATTGCATCATCTGTGGAGCGCGCCCTGTCCGTATCTTCTATTCTAAGCAAGAATTTACCACCATGATGGCGAGCAAAAAGCCAGTTGAAAAGAGCAGTTCTTGCCCCCCCAATATGAAGATAACCTGTTGGAGATGGGGCAAATCTGGTAATTACACTCATTTACAAAATCCTCTTAAAATAAAAATTAACACAACTATCCATATTGTAGCTATAATATAATCCTAAGTTATTATCATTACTTTTGTAAGACAATATATGGCAAAGTTAAAGCATTTTTTACAAGAAATAATATCAATTTTTAAAGAGCAAGAAGAACGTTTTATTCTTTGGGTGCCAGTTTTTATTGCTTTTGGGATTGGAGCTTATTTTTCTTTACCATTTGAGCCTGTATTTTGGAGCTCACTTACAATCTTAATAATAGTTGGACTGATATTATTAGTTAATATAAAAATTAAAATTATCACAAGGTTAGAAATTATAATATTGATTATTTTGCTTGGTTTTAGTGCGGCTTCTTTTAGAGCGTATATGGTAAATTCTCCTATGCTAGAAAAAAGAACAGAGCCTATCAATATTATAGGTGAAATAGAAAAAATAGAAAATCTACCAGATAAAAAAGGTTTTAGATTAACGCTGTATAATTTAGAAATAGAAGATTTTACAATAACAACACCCCAAAAGGTTAGAATACAAATTTTTAGTAAATCAACCAAACAAAGCCTGTTAATTGGAGATAAAATATCAGTGCTTGCAATATTAAATCCACCATCTGCACCAGTTATATCGGGGGCATTTGATTTTAGACGATATATGTTTTTTCAAAAAATAGGAGCAACAGGCTTTGCGGTTGGAAGTTTAAAATTACTACGTAAAAATACAGATAAAACAGGTTCTTTTTATCAATTTTGGGAAGAATTAAGGCAAAAAGTAAAAAATAGGATACATGCGGCTATTTTAGATAATAATATTGCATCTTCTTTGGTGGTTGCGCTTTTAACTGGAGAAAGAGGTGAGATTAGCAAAAAAACATGGGAACATATAAGAAGTGCGGGGCTTGCTCATTTACTGGCAATATCTGGACTACATATTGGTTTGGTAGCAGGATTGATATTTTTTGTAACAAGATTTTTTCTCTCTATGTCCGAGTTTGTTGCTCTTAATTTTTCTACTAAAAAGATAAGTGCCTTATTTGCAATGATAGGGGTAGTTTTTTACCTATTTTTAGTAGGTGCGCCTGTTTCTGCTGAAAGAGCAACAATTATGACCTTAATAATTCTATTTGCTATTTTAATAGACAGAGAAGCAATTAGCTTAAGATTAGCCATGGTTGCTGCCACAATAATATTGTTAATTGCTCCAGAATCTTTGCTTAGCGCTGGTTTTCATATGTCTTTTGCCGCTGTTGTGTCTTTGATTGCTTTTTATGAGCTTTTATCACTTCACTGGCGTAAATGGTATAAAAATAGCAATATATTGCGTAAAATAATGCTGTATTTATTAGGAGTAATTCTCACAACCATTATTGCATCTTTGGCAACTGCGCCTTTTTCACTTTATCATTTTGGGAAAGTGGCAGATTATGCAAGTATATTGGCAAATATAGTCGCCGTTCCTATAACCTCTTTTATTGTAATGCCTGCAGGAATTATTGCTTTACTGCTGATGCCATTGGGGTGGGAACATGTCCCCCTGATAATAATGGCAGATGCAGTTGAATTTATATATAAGCTTGCCTATAATATGACTATTGATAAAGAACGTGTGATATATACTCCTATTTGGCCAATTTCTGCGCTTGTGTTGATTTCAATTGGGGCTTTATGGCTTGCAATTTGGCAAGATAAATTACGTCTTTGGGGGGCTGCCATTATAATTTTGGGTGTATTTTTGGCTGTTTGGGGTAGTCCTAAAATGCAAGCAGATATTTATATCGCAGATATGGGTAAAATTGCAGCTGTTAGAATTGATGATAATAATTTGGCTGTTTCTTCTTTGCGTAAAGAAAAATTTACCTCAAAAAATTGGCATAAAATGACAGGCATCAATAATATTGAAATGATAAAATGGCCCACTGATGGAGCAATTAAAGAAAATTTTACTTGTGATTGGCAGGCTTGTATTTGGTATAAAGACAATACAAAAATTATATTTGTAATTAACCCTATCGCATTTGTTAAAAATTGTGAAAGATATGAGGCAATTATTATTGCGATGAAATATAATATTCCCCAAAAATGTAAGGCCAAAATTACCATTGATAGATTTGATTTATGGCGATATGGTGCGCATAGTGTATTTATTGATAAAAATAAAATTACTGTAAAAAATGTTGCAAGCAATATTGGCAATAGATATTGGACACCCAAAAGATTTGAAGGATTTTAAATGTCAGAAATATTGACAACAAAATTATTAAGATATAAGTATTTTTTGTTATGTTTAGCAGGAGTTTTATCCGCGCTTGCCTTAGCGCCTATTGGTTTTGTTGCTATTTTATGGCTTACTTTACCTATTCTTTATTGGAGTGTTTTAAATTCTAATAGTAAAAAATCAGCTTTTTTTACTGGTTGGATATTTGCGCTTAGCTATGGGGTGGCTAGTCTTTATTGGAT
This sequence comes from Micavibrio sp., assembly GCA_027047045.1. Taxonomy (GTDB): domain Bacteria; phylum Pseudomonadota; class Alphaproteobacteria; order Micavibrionales; family CSBR16-224; genus JAJFGX01. Next base: position 7,056 of record JALTWL010000284.1, on the reverse strand, counting down.
TAGTTTTGCTCTTTTTGTTGAGCTTGATAAATGGTGGTGGCTGGTGCCTTTTGCTTTGTTGTTGCTGCCTTCTGTGATTGCTATTTATACTGGAATTGCAACAGTTGTTATGTTTTTAGTTAAAAAATATTTAGTCGATATTTGGGGATTGTTTTTATTTGCAACAATTTTTACTCTTGCATCTTATGCACAGGGTTACTTATTTACTGGCTTTCCTTGGAATTTAATTGGATATAGCTGGGTTGATGCATCTATTGCTGTGGCTCAAAATTTTGTTTGGGCGGGCATTTATGGAATGACATTTATAACCGCTATTTGCGCAGTTGCTCCTGTGGTTTTTTTTCTAAAAATCAGCAACGTAAAAAAATTTTTAGTTGTATTTTTAAGTATATTTACAATTTTTTTAATGTGGGAGTGGGGAAGCAATCGTCTTAATATAGCAGGAGGACCTAAATTTTATGACAGCATAATAATTAAAGTTGTACAGCCAAATATAAAACAAGAATATAAGTGGAAAGCAGAAAAGCAAATTGAAAATCTAAATAAATATCTAGATATGTCTGTTAGTTTCAGTAATGATGAATTACAGCCAACTCATATAATTTGGCCAGAAACAGCACTAACTATTGATATTGGTCGTTTTCCTGAGGCAGAAGAATATATAAGAGAAAAACTGCCATCAAATGTAATTTTAATGACTGGTAATATTAGAGAGGATAGCAAAGGATTTTTTAATAGCTTGCTTGTTATGGATATAGGCACAGGTGAGAAAAAATATTTTGATAAAACGCATTTAGTACCTTTTGGTGAATATGTACCATTTAGAAAGATAATATCTATTGGGGCAATTGGAAGCGCTATTTCAATATTAGAGGATTTTCAAAAAGGTGATGGACCATATTTAGCAGAATTTAAAAATACTCCAGCCTTTAGCCCGCTTATATGTTATGAGATTATTTTTCCAGATGAGATAATAAATAAACGTAAAAACAAACCTAAATGGATATTAAATATTACAAATGATGGCTGGTATGGTAATAGTTCTGGTCCTTACCAACATTTGGCAATTACTCGTGCAAGAGCAATTGAAAATTCTATTCCAGTCATAAGAGCCGCTGGAACCGGTATTTCTGCTGTAATAGATTCTATGGGTAGAATAATAGAAAAAATACCTCTAAATGATTCGGGTAGTATTACATTAAAACTACCGCATGTATTTTAATTTATATCTAATGATATTTTTACTTTTTTTATTGTAACTACTTGATATTTAATTTTTTTATCAATGGTTTTGCATAAAGTAAGATGCATGCTATTGTACTTAAGTATTATTGTTTTTTAATTTATAATATGTTAGACATGTGAAGTCACGTTTAGATTTTTAGGAGGCTTTTAAATTATGCAAGCAAAGAAAGATACTATCCATCCAGTTGATATATATGTTGGGGCAAGGCTAAGGGCGCAACGTATTTTAAAAGGCCTTAGTCAGAGCGATTTGGCACGCGCGGCTGGTATCACTTTTCAGCAAATACAAAAATATGAAAAGGGTAAAAATAGGGTTAGTGCAAGTAAACTTTATGAAATATCCAAATTATTAGAAGTTCCTTTTGGTTTTTTCTTAGATGGCTTTGTAGAGGGTAGCGCATCTAATGGCAATACTGCGACAAAAGGTATGGCAGAAAATAAACAAGAGACTTTTAATTCCGATGAAGATAAGGTTGTTTTAGATGAACTAATGCTTAGGCCTGAAACCATAAAATTGCTACGTGCCTATTACAGTATAGAAGATACAGAAATGAGAAGACATATAAGGGAAATGATAAAAGCAACAGCCAAAAGTGGAAATTTTAAAAGTAAGGTCTGATTTTTGAATATTTTATATCTTGTTACCATCTAAGATATATTCCTTACCGCAAAATTCACATTTGATTTTTATTTCACCATCGCTATTTTTCGTTTGTTCTAATTCTTCTTGTGAGAGTGATTTTAGCACTTCCTTTACCCTATCTTTAGAACAACGACAAATATGCTTTATGATTGTGGGCTCATAAATTCTAATCCCTTCTTCATGAAATAATCTAAACAAAACTTCGCTAGGCTCTAAATTAGGGGATAAAAGCTCATCTTCTTCGCATGTTTGCAGTAAAATGGTGGCACGCCCCCAATCTTCTTCATTGCTATTGGGCATAGATTGCAACATAATAGCACCAGCCCGCCATAAGTCATCTTGTGGGTGAACTGCCATTTTAACAGAAGTTGTTATTTGTTCGGACTGCGCAAAATAATGTTGCATAGCATCAATTAAATTATCCCCCTCTAGGGCAACTATTCCTTGGTATCTTTCCATATGCTCACCTTGGTCAACTGTAAACGCCATATAGCCTTTTTTAAGTAGATGAAAGTAATTTTGGCTATTTGAAAAAATTGAATTATCTTTAAATGCGTCTTCATCAAATGCGGCATATGCGCGTATATGACCTTGCCCATTAACATCTGCAACAATTGTTTTAATTGGACCTTCGGCCTGTATTTGCAGAGTAAATATACCATCATATTTTAGCATTGAAGATAAAAGTAAGCTAAGTGTTAAAGCCTCACTTAATAGATAAGATACTGGTAAAGGATAATTATGTTGTTTTATAATTTTTTCTAAAACACTATCCATTTTTATAAAACGTCCACGAAGATTTGAACTTTCAAGGCTAAAAGGCTGGATTATATTTGTATCAGAGTTAATAGACATTGCTTTTATAATTTACATTTTTTCTATATTATTTTAGATGTTTTAGAAAACTAAAGTAACTTAGGTAAAAATACAAGAGTTTTTCAATGTCAGAATTTTTTAAAGATAAAATAAAAAGACGAAAACCACGCAAAATAACAGCAAAATATTTAAATAATGCAGCTGCTTATTATTTGGGTAGATATGCAAGCTCTGCGGCAAATTTAAAGCGTATTTTAATGAGAAAAGCAGCAAAATCATGTAAGTATCACAAAACTTCTCTAAAAGATGCAGAAAAGCTTATTGATGAATTGATTATTAAATACAATGAGTTGGGTTATCTAGATGACCCAAAATACGCATATAATTTAGCAAGGCAATTACGCAATAAAGGTAAGTCAAAAAAACAAATAATTGCTAAAATGTATGAAAAACTAGTTGATAGCAATATAGCGTTAGAGGCAATAGAGAAAGTAGATATAGAATTAAAAATAGATGGTTCAGAAAAAAAAGCAGCGTGGTTACTTGCTAAGCGGAGAGGGTTGGGACCTTTTAGGAAATCTGATATAAGACAAAAATATCGGGAAAAGGATATGGGAGCCTTTGCACGAGCAGGGTTTTCTTATGAAATAGCATTAGAAATACTTAACTTAGAAGAAAATATACAAACTTAATTGTCATAATTTTTTCTTTACTTTATAGTAAAAATATTATAATAATATTTAGTTGGTTTTTTTATATATAAATAAAAAATTAACCTTTGTATACCATAATGCTTAAACATAGGACTTGCTGGAGATAGTGTATATATGGAAAAAATAATTACAATGATGTATGTATCTGCTGCTTTTATCAATATGATAAGTTTTATTCCACAAGTTATAAAGCTATTGCGTGATAAAACAAAATCTGATGCAATTTCTCTCCAAACACAAGCTCTTTGGTTATATGCTGTTATTGCTGGTTGGCTTTATGCTACATTTGTTATGTATGACCCAGTTTTAATCATGGCAACAAGTGTAACACTTACTGGTTGTGTAAGTATAACAAGTCTGACATTATTTAATAGATTTAAAGATAGGTTATTTGGAATTAAAGATAAAAGTTTAATTGACCTTTTTATAGAAACAGAATTTGCGAAATCTCTGTTTGCTTTTAGAGGAAAGTTATTAAAAAATAAGTTTCAACTAAGGTACACTAGGGAAAGCTTAAGCATTATTGGGGCATCAATATTGATTATTATATTTTTTTCAGCCTACATTACATAGAATAATTTTTTAGATTAAATAAGTAGTGGGGGATATAGCTATTTACAAGATTGTTTTGGCTATATTTTATATAGCTATTTTAAAAATTATTTAGATTATTGCTTTAAACGCTCCCCTTAGTGCGCGGCCTATGTAAAGTCATGTATTTTAGGGTAGGGAGAGGCGGGTATCGGGAAGCTTTAAATACGATTAAGTGTTTTTTATATAATTATTCTTAAAATTACTTAGATTACTAGTTTTAAGCCTTTTGATATAGAACTATGTAAAATCATGCTTTGGGGGGGTAAATCTAGTGCTAAGAGTCTTAAACTATTATAAATAATTTCTTATATAATTAGTTAAGAAAATAAAAAATATTTTTGGAATTGGATATAAAAAAATCTATTTTCCCGCTATTTTTATACCATCAATTCTGGTTGTGGGGGTTGCAAATGTATATTTGTGATGGGGCAGTTTAGGGGTATCATCTGCAATAGATACATTCATAAACATTTCTTTTAAATTGCCCGATACAATAAAGCCAGATACAGCAATATCTGTAATTTTACCATCTTTAATCAATTGCCCATGTGCCTGTTTTGAAAAATTACCGTTATTAACATCGACTTTCCCGCCAAGGAAGGATTTTATATATATTCCTTCTTTAATATCTTTTATTAGTTCTTCTTTTGATATTTTGCTAGGTTTAACGATAGAATTAGTTCTACCATCATTTCTACCAATTGGCTCTATGCCAAGCTTTCTAGCCTCAGTTAAGCTCACATTAAATGCTTTTAGCACACCATTTTCTACAAAAATAATTTTTTCCGATTTCATGCCAGTGCTATCAGTTGTGTTTGAATACATACCTCTTACAATAGAGGGGTTGTCTTCTATAGTAATTTCAGAGCTCATTACTTGTTTATTTAATTTATCTTTAAGGAAGGTTGCACCTCTGTGTACGGCTGTACCGTCTATGGCTGCAAATACTGAAGAAAAGAAACTAGCCGCCGCTGATTTTGATAAGATAATTGGAATTTCTTTACTATCTGGCAAGGTTGGGTTCAATTTAGCAATTGCATCTTTTGCTGCTTTTCTGCCGACCTCATCTGGGTCTTTCATATCCGCAAAATGTCTAGCAATGCTATAGTTATAATTAACTTGCATACCGTCTTTATCTTCTGCAATGGCAGAAATGCTTGCTTGGTATAATGTAGAGCTGTTTAGTCTGTCTAGCCCGTTTGTTGCAATTGTTAAGCTATGTCCTGCATTATATGATATGCTTGCCTCGCGTGCAGTTTTTATACCTTTTTCTGCGAAAGCTGCTTGTTCCATTTTTTTAGCATATTTAATTAGTTCTTCTTGAGAAGGTGGATTATTGTCATATTTATCAAAATCTTTCTCTTTGCCTTTGTATAATTTTTCTTGTTCTAACAAAATTTTATCAGGAGTTTGGGGGATTAAATGGATAATTTTTATATTATCATCAACAGCTTTTAATAATTTTTCCAAATTTAGAGTGTTTTGTCTAAAGTTAAGCACTTTATCACCAGAATAAATAGTAACAGAAACATTCCAACTATCACCTGTAATTGTTTCTGTAACTTCACTATTTTCAACAGAGTTTTCTTGTTCATAATTATTGGAAATACTGACCTTTACATCAGTAATATTATCGGTTGCCGCATCATATAGTAAAGCATGTTCAATAATTTTTTCTGCCACGGGGCGAGCTTTTTTTTCAAAATCTTCTTTGTTAATTATCATTTTTATTGTCCATTTTTATTTAGTTCCACCGACGGTCATATTAGATACTTTAATTGTGGGCTGACCACAACCAACAGGTACACTCTGAGTATTTTTACCACACATTCCTACGGCTTTTTCAAGTTTTAAATCATTACCAACCATATCTATTGTTTGAATGACTGTCAGACCATCACCCGTAAGAGTTGCTCCTTTAACTGGTTCACAAATTTTACCGTCCCTGATACGGTAAGCAAGAGTTGCCACCATATTAAACTGTCCAGATGTAATATCAACTGAGCCCCCACCCATATCTGCTATGTAAAGTCCATCTTTGACAGATTTGATGATATCTTCTGGGTCGTGTTTGCCTGCTTTAAAATAAGTATTAGTCATTCTTGGCATCGGGGTATATTCATAGCTTTGACGGCGACCATTACCAGTTGGTTTTGAATTTGTAAGTCTAGCGCTTTGTCTGTCATGCATATAGCCTTTTAAAACACCATTTTCCACCAGTATATTTTCTTGTGTAGCAGTTCCTTCATCATCAAAATGCAGGCTGCCACGTTCTCCAGCAATATTTCCTTGGTCAATAATAGTTACTTCATCTGTAGCGACCTTTTGCCCAATTTTACCACTATAAACTGATATATCTTTACGGTTAAAATCACCTTCAAGCCCATGTCCAACAGCCTCATGTAAAAGAACAGCCGGCCAGCCACCAGATAAAACAACGTCCATTACACCTGCTGGTGCTTCTTCTGCGATAAGTAATGTCTTTGCCTGTTCCAATGCTTTTTTAGCGGCTTCTTCATAGGCTTGTTTATTAAATACGTCTTTACATGTGGCTCTGCCACCAATTATAGCATTGCCAGTTTCGCGCTTACCATTTTCATCTTCTACTTGTATGCCAATATGGAGAGAAGTCATAGGACGATTTTCAACTAAGCTTTTGCCATCAGCAGTCATTAGGTGAACGGATTTTGCTTGTGAGCTATAGCTAAGAGTAACATTAGTTATTTTACTATCAAGATTTTTGATATATGTTTCAATCTCATCTAGTGTGGCAATTTTATCTGCAAGCCCCATATCTTTCATTGGATTTTCTTGAGTGAATAATTCTTCTTCGATTTTGCTAGAAGGAGGGGGCTGGATTTTTGAGCCTTTACCACTTAAAACTTGTCTTGCTTTTGCAATGGCATCTTTTAGAGATTCTTCATTAAAAACATCTGAATATGCGTATCCTACATTCTCACCAACACCAACCCGAAAGCCAAAACCTGATTTATTATTGCCAGTAGATATATTTGTATACATACCTTTGTCTTTCAGCAGCGATTC
>JALTWL010000283.1 GCA_027047045.1 Micavibrio sp. | reverse complement strand
CCTTTGCCTCTGTAGGACATGCACCACAAGATTTAAAATACTCAGGTGAAAAATCAACTCTGACAATTGGTAAGAGGAATAAAATACGCGAACATGTAACTATTAACCCAGGCACAGCAGGCGATAAGATGGAAACTATCATTGGTGATGATTGTTTATTTATGATGGCGTCCCATGTTGCCCATGATTGTGTTGTTGGTAATAATGTGATTTTAGCGAATAATGCAACTTTGGCTGGACATGTGCATGTTGGTAATAATGTGATTGTTGGTGGGCTTTCTGCTATTCATCAATTTGTGAGAATTGGTGAACATGCTTTTATAGGCGGTATGTCTGGCGTAGAACATGATGTGATACCATATGGGCTTGTTAAAGGGGATAGAGCCTATCTTGCAGGTTTAAATTATGTTGGGCTTGAGCGCAGAGGATTTGATAAAAACCAAGTTCAAACACTATTAAAAGTATTTAGAAAAATATTCAAGGGTGAGGGGAATATTTCAGATAGAATACAAAAAGCATCTCAAGATTATGCTAATGATGATTGTGTAATGAAGATGGTAGAATTTATGCAAAGCAGAGATAATCGCGCTTTATGCCAACCTAAATAGCTATTTTGACAATGGGTAATATTTCTAAAATTATTAATAAACAAGAGTTAAGCAAAGATGGTCGGCTTTGTATAGTTGCGGGGGCTGGAGGTTTACCTAAAGCACTTATTTCTAATTTTATTGCAAAAAATATCGATTTTTTTGTTCTTGCTTTGCATGGTTTTACAGACGCAGATATTTTAAAAGATACAGAGCATGCTTGGGTAAGACTTGGGGCGGTGGGTGAGGCATTTAATATTTTACATTCAAAAAATATCAATAAGATTGTAATGGCAGGCAGAGTGCGTCGCCCAAGTTTAAAAGAGCTAAGACCAGATATGCGTGGTATGGCATTTTTTGCAAAATTGGGTATTAAGGCTTTGGGAGATGATGGGCTTTTAAAAGCTGTAAGTAAAGAGCTTGAAAGTGAAGGTTTTCAGATAATAGCTGCACATAAAATATGTAAAGATTTAACGGTAAAATCAGGTGATTTAGGCAAATATCCGCCAAGAAAACACCATATTAAAGACATTAGACATGGTTGGAATATTTTAGATAAAATGAGTGAGCTGGATATAGGACAGGCAATCGCTGTGCAAGAAGGAATAGTAATTGCACTTGAAGCAGTTGAAGGAACAGATGTCCTAATAAAAAGGGCAGGGGAATATAAAAGAAAAGGAAGTGGACCTGTATTGGTTAAAAGACCCAAAAAGGGACAAGATAGAAGATTTGATATGCCAACTATTGGCTTAGATACGGTTAAAAATGCAATTGATGCGGGTTTTTCTGGGATAGCGATTGCCGCTGATGAGACAATATTTCTTGATAGAAAAGAAGCAATAAAGCTGGCTGATAAAGCAGGCATATTTATAACTGCAATTGGTACAGAAGATATAATATGAGCTATAAAATTTATATAATAGTAGGTGAAGAATCTGGCGATATTTTAGCAGCCCCCTTAATGGTAGAGCTTAAAAAACAACTAAAAGATGTTGAATTTTTGGGCATAGGTGGCAAAAGAATGCAAAAAGAGGGCTTAAAGAGCCTTTTTCCTATGCAAGAGCTATCTGTTATGGGAATTGCAGAAGTTTTGCCTAAATTGCCCAAGTTAATCAACAGAATAAATCAAACAGTTGCAGATGTAGAAAAGCAAAATCCAGATATTATAATAACTGTGGACTCTCCAGATTTTTGTTTTAGAGTTATCAAAAAAGTTAAATCTAGAAAAAAAATAAATGCTATTGCTGTTCATTATGTTGCCCCTAGTGTTTGGGCATGGCGGGCAGGGCGGGCAAAAAAAATAGCTAAATTTTTAGACCATATATTTACACTTTTACCATTTGAACCACCATATTTTGAAAAAGAAGGGCTTAAATCTTCTTTTGTTGGCCACCCAATGGTAGAAAATCCAGAAATAACTGGGGCAGAT
>JALTWL010000282.1 GCA_027047045.1 Micavibrio sp. | reverse complement strand
ACAACAAGAGGCTGGTAAAACTCATTCTGAAGAAAAGCAGGGAAATATGCAAAAGCCTGAAGAAGAGGAAGAAGCGAAAGAGAGGAAGACCTCCCCTTTACGAGGATCATATTATAGTATCAGCTCCTAAAAAGTTGACATCTTCATTCTACTCAATTTTTTAGATAAAATAAGAAAAACAAGCGATATAAATATACAGCTACCCCCTCCAGTGTTACACCCTTTATCTGAATTTGAAGTTGTATTGTTAATCTCAGGTTCATTTGATGTGTTTTGCTGTATTGCATTACCCACAAGAAACACACTAACTATATAGCTGGAATTATTAGAATTGTAGATAATATTGAGATTCTCTTTTATTTGTGAAACACTTGTGGGAGCAAAAACGATATTTATTTCACATTCTTCAAGAGAATTTAATTTTCTTTCTGTACATGTTTCGCTTTCAATGTAAAATGAAGGGTTGTTTACAACTATATTAAATACATTTATATTAGGGAAACCTGTGTTTCTAAATACAAGAGTTCTTTTTGAAGAAGAGCCTACACTTACTGTTCCAAAATCAAGATATGATGAGGAAAGACAAATCTGTGGTGTAGTATTTAGCTGTTCGGAGAGCAAAGAGTATAAATTTAATCTATTACAAGAATATATTTTACCATAAAGACTTTCTTTATTATCCCCAGAGAGGAGAATTCTTCTTTTTATTTCTGTTATATTTAATGGTTTATTTTTATTTATAGATTTTAAAAGAGCCACAGCACCTGTAATGAATGGAGTTGCCATAGATGTTCCATCAAGAGACCATAATGAAGAACAGTCATTAGAATAATTGTTCATTTTAAGACTAAGAATATCCTCTCCTGGAGCTAATACTTTAACTTTAGTAAATCCATAGTTTGTAAAGCTGGCTAAAAAGTCTTGTTTGTTACTTGCGCCAACACATATTTGATTATCTAAGTCATAATTACATGGATGGAAATTTCTTGTTTCAATATTGATTCCATCATTACCTGCAGCTGTTATATAAAGTATATCAAGCTCTTTTAGCGATAAAATTTCATCTTTCTGAATTTGATGAGTAGGATAATAATTTCCATAGCTCGCATTGATAGCTACTATATCTATGTTTTTTTCTTGTTTAAGCTTCTTAATGTATTCAAGACATGCTATTTCTCCTGCTATGTTTCCATTTCCAGACGAATCTAAGAATTTGCAGGGAATTATTTTTACCGTCCAGTTTACACCAGAGATTAACAAACCATTATTTCCTATAGCTCCAATTATGCCGGCTACATGTGTGCCATGTCCATCATCGTCAAGAGCGTCTGGAGCATTGCAGCCATTTGCTTGGGGATCATAATTGCCATTTGGATAGCATAACACATTGACTCCATAACAGTCATCAACGTAACCGTTATTATCATTATCTAAACCATCGTAACATACTTCATCCGGATTTTTCCATATATTGTATTTTAGATCTGGATGGTTGTAATCTACACCTGTATCAAGAATAGCTATATATACATCCTGTGATCCTGTTGATTTTTGCCACGCATCATACGCTTTGATAACCTCAAACTCCCACTTGTTATTTATACATGGATCAGCTGGAATGCTGTTAACTTTGTGTAAAGAGTAGTTTTTTTCTACGATTAAGTTTGTTGTGTTGGTCATGATTTTTAATATATCTTCCTCTGTTTCTATAAGATATATATCTTTTGCTAATTTTTTCTTAATTCTAAAGCCTATTGTGTTGTCTTTGTTGTTATTTGTTTTAATTTTAATTATGTATTCTTTTGCTTCGCTTAGATTTAGGTTTAATATAATAAGTATAAATAAAAGCTTAAGCTTACCCATAATATTCATAATTAAAAATTTTAAACCGATCTCAGCAGGAGCCAGAGGTTTAACCCCGCCAGCGGGAGGAGTCTGGAGTATCCCCTGAGGATATACAGGAGAGCCAGACCCAGCAGGGTAAGGAGAACGGCTTCGGAGGAGCCGATCCGAGGATAG